>JBCCFC010001363.1:0-3347 GCA_039029935.1 Chloroflexota bacterium | reverse complement strand
GCGTAGCTCACATACGAAGAAAAACGTGTACAACGACGTGTAGATCGGCGCGGCCGGCGGTATTCTCTATACAGATGAAAGTGGATTGGTGAAGATGTTAGAGGATATGGGCGTGATTGACCAATGGAATGATGAAACACCAGTCTCGTGACACTCAACATCAACGGCGTCTGCGCAAGGCAACGCAATTCACTGTCACCGGCCAACATCTGCGCCAACGCCTCACCATGCGCCCCCAAATCAGCAATGTAGCCATCAATCTGCGCTTGCGTCAATGGACGAACGACAACGGCTCCACTCAATTGCAGCTTCCCCGTCAGCGATTCGTACTCAACAGTCCGGCTACACACCACCATGCTCACCACATGCGCCCTCCGATAAGCATTAATGGCATCCACACATGCATCACGGCGAGCTTCACCCATTTCATCCAACCCATCCAGCAGCGGAATCAATTCATCATTCGCAATCCAACCCATTGACACATTCTTGGGTATCTGATAGCGTTGATTTAACTCCTCAACCAGCCAATCCGCCAAAGGTTGACCAGACTGCCACGAGAAAAGGTTACACAAACCTATGTTTACGAGGCATTGCTCATGTAGAAATTACGAGATTTGCTCTAACTCAGCGATATCAGCATCCGTCAATGTCAACTGTAATGCATCCAGATTCTCTTGCAAATGGGCTTTGTTGAGGGATTTGGGGATTGTGATAACCTGTGGCTGACGAACCAACCATTGAATCGCAACCTGTGCCGTCGAAACGCCATGCCGCTGTGCGACGTTGGCGATGACAGGGTGATGCAAGACATTGTTTTTAAACGGTGAATAGGCTGTCAGAGCGATACCGTGTGTTTGGCAAAATTCAAGAACGCCGTTACGAACGTACTCACGGCTACATAGATTATAGCGTACCTGATTCGCCATGATTGGTGTGTTGGACAGTTGCATTGCTTGTTGCAGCAGAGGCACGTCAAAATTGCTCACCCCCAAGCGTCGTACGCGTCCATCGGCGACCGCTGCATTGAGTGCCTGAAAGGTCTCGGTCAATGGGATATCGGGAATTCGGCCAATGAATGAGGTAAAGGTCAAGATAATCAACGCCCAGGCGCTGCAAACTAGCATCCAACGCTTTATGAACATCTGCTGTGCGCAGATTGGTTCGCCACACTTTACTGGTGATAAACAAATCAACGCGATTGAGCGACTGAATGGCTCTTCCGATCAATTCTTCGGCATGACCAGCAGCATACATCTCTGCGGTGTCGATATGACGATAGCCCATCTCAATAATCTGTCGCAGCGTCTCTGTTGTTTCATCATCGCGGGAATAATCAGGATTTCGATCCCCGCCAATCTCCCACGTGCCAATACCAAGTACAGGAATAGGTGTACCGTCTAATAGTTGAGTTGTTTTTATCATCGCCTTTTGCTCCTCATACACTCTTGTTTCGTAAAATCAATAATATTTTCAGAAGAAAGTTCATAAAATACTGTCTGTCAATAACGACAAACGTTTGGCTTGCGCTAGATCATACCATACTTACGATTTTTTTCGCAGGGAACCAACGCTGCTCAAATACCGTCCCATAGAGTATAGAACCCGCAAAAGATGGCTTCTATATTTTTTTCATGGATTAAAAGGACGTTTTTGCTGAGGCGAAACGTCTTTTTTTATTCATATCAGAATCAACGGAGGGAATAATGGACGAAACACTTGTCCAACCCAATAGCAGCTTTGTTGATGACGGGAATTTTGTTTTTGATGGTGATGTTGTGTTGACGGATGCGAGCGGTCGAACCCGTATTCGCTTGGACCATGAACGCGGTAATATTTTTGTGTATAATGAGGATGGTGATCTTGTCTTCCAATGGCAGATGCCAGAAAGTCACCTACGCTTTGGTGGACGCAATCAGGATGGCGATTTGCTCATGTTTCCCGCTGGGGCTGACATCGCCAACAATGGGGAAGCCACCATTCAGATTGACGCCAACAGTGGCAACATCTTTGCTGGCGGTGCTGGGGCTGATGGTGATCTCATTCTGCGTAGCGATACGCGGCAAAATCGGATTCGTCTTGATGCAGGTGGTGGCAATGCTTGGCTGGGTGGCAACGGCGCAGATGGTGATATTGCGCTCTTTGCCTCAAGCGGCGACAATCAGTCGGTGGAGCAGGCAACCATCTACCTAAACGGTGGCAACATTATAGCTGGTGGTCAAGGCACAGATGGCGATCTCATTTTGCGTGGTGAGGGCGGTCAAAACCGTGTACGCTTGGATGCCGGGGCAGGCAATGCTTGGCTTGGTGGCAACGGTGTTGATGGTGACATCGCGCTCTTTGCCGCAGAAGGGGACAACGTATCTGTCGATCAAGCCTCAATGCTGCTTAGTGATGGCAACATTTTTGCTGGCGGGCAAGGGCGTGATGGTGATCTCATCCTGCGTGGCGAAGATGGGCAAAACCGTGTGCGCGTGGATGCAGGTGAGGGTAACTTGTGGCTGGGTGGCAACGGTGTGGATGGCGATGTTGTGCTTTTCCGCGCCAACGATAATAACGTCACCACTGAACAGGCGTCTATCCATCTGGATGGCAACAGTGGCAACATCTTTGCTGGTGGTCAAGGGGTAGATGGCGACTTGGTGTTGCGGGGTGAAGCAGGGCAGAATCGTATCCGTCTCAATGCCAGCCAAGGCAATGTCTGGTTGGGCGGCAACGGGGCCGATGGTGATCTTGCACTCTTTGCGGCGGGTGGCGATAACCAATCTATCGACCAAGCCACGATTCGGCTCAACGGTGATAGTGGCGAGATTCTCTTCCAAAATGGTGACTGTGCCGAAGATTTTGAGGTCGATGTAAACGAGCTCAGCACAGCCGAACCTGGAACCGTCATGGTGATTGGTAATGACGCTCGTCTACAGGTCAGCGGACAGGCATATGATCAGCGTGTAGCAGGCATCGTCGCAGGAGCCAATGATAATCGTCCTGGCATCGTTTTGGGACGCAAGGAAGGTGAAACTGGTAAGCTCCCCATTGCGCTTATGGGTCGTGTCTTCTGCAAAGTGGATGCTGATCAAGGGGCCGTCCATGTTGGTGATCTGCTGACCACCTCTGCTGTCGCTGGCTATGCCATGAAAGTGGCCGACCCACTGCGTGCCTTTGGTGCCGTGATTGGCAAGGCGTTGCAACCGCTACAATCGGGGCAGGGGCTTGTGCCCGTGTTGGTAGCGTTGCAATAATGATTTAGTGGAATGGACATCCTTATCCACAAAACAATGGACAAGGATGCCCATTCCACTATAACCACACAATTCCTTATCCGTGTTCCCCTGTATCCACGTTCCCTC
>JBCCFC010001362.1:0-3352 GCA_039029935.1 Chloroflexota bacterium | reverse complement strand
GTATGTGTTTCTTGTTGAATAGGAAAGTAAAAACCAGTATCACAGATTGGTTATCTGTGACGCAGGTAGCCAACCTGCGATACTACCCTTTTTTACTTGTAAGTGAATTGGATAATGATTAATGGTTAATTTAAATCCGCTGGCTCGAATTTCTGGTCAGGATAAGCCAGCACAACTTGTGTTACAAAATTGGTTATCAGAGCATATGAATCCAACATTGCTCGATACCCAAGTCATTTTTGAAAAAACGGCAGCAACTGCTCGTATAAAGACGCCCATCCAAGGACGTGCGATAGGTTCTCTCGACAATAACAGCGCATCATCTGATTACACACAAATCGACCCCTCGCTTTCTCTGGCAGCGTTGGATGAGCATCCAGACGAACATCCAGATGAACGGCTGGATAAAACGACAGAAGGTGCTATGCTTGATGTGCAAGCGTTTGTTGCAAAAAAATTGGCTCAAAAAAAATTGAGTACACAACCTGCACAAACGCAGTCAACGCACGAACCCAAACAGACCCGTTTGGGGGTTGGCTATGCAGGGCTAACCCCCGAACAACGTACACAGTTTCTTGCGTGGCTACAAGCACCAGAGAAAAGTGCATCCACACTCTTCTATCAACTCTATGTCGCCTATCTGGAGGTGCGTCTATTTGATGGGGATGAACACTCGATTGAAGCCCATGAAGAGCTATTTCATCTTCATCGTAATGCGGCGTGGCACAATCATGATTTGCTGATTCGTGCGCTTATGCTGAGTTATTGGCTGCGCCGTGATCACAAAGGGCTGGTCGGGTGGCTGCGTCTTGGTGGGATTCCAGCGCAATGGCTGGGGGTTGTGCTTGGCTGGCTGGCGTTGTGGCAATACAAGCTGTCATTCGACGAGCTGCTGGCGATCTACACAACATGGCAATTGGTTGATCAATCAGCAAGCCCTGATTTGCTTGAGCTACGCTTCCAATCCCTAGAAGATGAGCTAGGAACAACATTGTTGGACCATCTCACGACATCCCATCGTGAGTGCTTCTTTGTCGTAGAGTCAGAAGCAACACCTGATCATGAGCAGGTTGACGCTACAACCGCTCAACCAAGCGATCAACAAAATGATGCCCCAGAATCATCTGACGAAGAAACGGCGGAGGCAACAGAAAATAAGATTGAACCAACCGTGCAACCTGATGATGTCACCTTTCAGATCAACCTGACTCCTTGGCGTTGTGCGCATCGTGATCTGCGCATTGCCTTACCACAGCCGGATATTCGACCGATTTTAGAACCTCTTTTGCTGGATATGTTGAGTGTACTCACGGATACAAGCGATGATGTTGGTGTGATTGCTGGCAGTGATGATGCTGATAATGCGTATCTTGGCGAGAATACAACGGATTTTTTGGCAAACTTAAGAGCGAGAATTAATAGTAAACATACATCAAATGCAGGCTTTCATGCTGGGCAAACCGTTGACAACGTCGGCTGGCATTTGATTTTAGAGTTTACCCAGAGTCGCTCCGAATACTTTGACTATGTGCTCTCGCAAGCACAGCGATTGCCGACCTTTGTTCAAATCATGGACGAAAATCGCGCCATGATTTATCGAATTGTTTTCAAACGTCGTGATATGCGTAAATTTTGGCGACTATGGGAATATGTACAGAACTGGTCTGGTACGCATGTCTATGTCAACGGCAAAGAAATCCGTACAGGACAAGTGTACCCTCGTTCACCATCACTGACGTAATGTTTGTGAACAGCCTGTGCGTTTACTCCTGTTTAGTGTAACAGACCCTGTGCTATTTTCATCGGTCAATTGACCGACATGATCAAGACGGGATAATGTCGAGCGAACATAATTGATGATAAATACGCCCATTTTTTCACGGTTGACTGTCTGAATGTCTTAAGATGAGATATTTATGCTCATTTGTAGTTAAAACGTTTCAGAATAGTGAATGTTCCAAGCGGATGGATGGCCGTCATGAACAAGTAAGACTGAATGCTCAATCGTATCCTTTACGAAGGTCTTGGTGTTGGTTCCGTGTCGAAAACGTAGAAAATTTGGAAAAATTAGAAGCGATTTTGAATACGCTCAAGTAATTGTATGATCTCAATATCATTCTCGAGTGCGTAGATGATGCCAAATGCTAAAACCAAGAAGCAGAATAGCAACAATACAAGAACGATGCTGCGCACTGTTGATGGTGAAAGACGTGTACGAATCCAGCTTGCGGTGCTGGCGATGCCACGCTCCTGCTTGGTAAAGATTACAATATGAGAAATGTTCTGTGCATCTTTGCGAACAGATAACGTAAGCTGTTGATGAAGCCATTCGGTTGGATGCGCAGTTTGTGCCGCTTGGACCAATTGACGATACTGTTCTGGTGTAAGGACAAGCCGTTTGCGTCGCCCTTGAAAATGAAGGACCATTTGCATCCCCTCCAGACCCAATCGGGAAACATTGCTGACGGTCACATCCTGTGCCTGATTGCTTAAATCGTCGGGTTGCAGGTGGTATAGTTCGTCAAAAATTTTGGCTCGTGACATGATGCGTATATATTGCGGATAGAGATTTTCAAGACTACCCATCGGGTAGTCTTGAAAACATTTAATCTGAACTTAACTGGTTGACGTTCTACAAAATTTTACTCAACATCTCAGCCAATAAATCCTTGGTTAATATGCCTGCCCAAATATTGCTGATTTTGCCATCCTTGCCAATAAAGACACTGGTGGGCATCCCACGAACCCCATACATGTCTTTGATCTCACCATCTTTGTCAAGGACGACAGGCATGGACATTTGAAACTCATCGACAAAGGGTTGAACCCGTTTTAGCTCCTCTTGCGTGTTGATTGCCAAGATTACCAGCTCATCGTTGTGTTCATACTGCTCCACAAGGTCGGGCATCTCTGCGCGGCATGGTCCACACCACGTGGCCCAAAAGTTGAGGACCACAGGTGTCCCCTCAAGATCGCTCAGGTCCAGATATTGTCCATCGTCTAATTGCATTCGAAAATTGGGGGCGACATCGCCATCATCCAGCCCTGTGCCGCTGTTGTCGATGGCCTCTAAACTGGCGACGGTATACCCGCGTCCCAACCCATCTGGCAGCATGTCTACTGTGATGGCCGTACCCGATGGTTGCTCGGACTGTGTTGCGTTGTCTGAACCTCTGCCACAGGCACTCAGAATTAATACAATCACGCCCAGTAAGAATAAAACTTGGTAAGTAGTATAGTTTTTATTGATCATAGACATAGACTTGCTCCTCATAGCTCATCTCTAAATTTGAGTATAAACCAGTAACACAGATTGGTTATCTGTGACGCAGGTAGGCAACCTGCGATACTG
>JBCCFC010001361.1:0-3362 GCA_039029935.1 Chloroflexota bacterium | reverse complement strand
GCGAGGGGTACACCCCTCGCTCATTCTATTGGCACACTCTAGTAGACCTCAAAACGTAACGCTACAACGCGGCCAACACTTCATCGGCATGACCCTGTGGACTGACATTCTCCCACACCTGCTCAACGTTGCCCTGTGCGTCAACCAGAAACGTCGTGCGGAATGCAGACATGAATTTCTGACCATTGAACTCACGCTCACCCCATAGACCTAGCTGATCCAAATAGACATGACCAACATCGGCCAAGAGCGGGAAGCTCAAGTCATACTTTGCGGCAAACTGATTGTGCGAGTCGATATCGTCTGGGCTGATGCCATAAACAGCAACGCCTTTTTCTTCAAATTTTGAGATTCGATCACGGAATCCCTGAGCCTCAATCGTTCAACCGCGGGTGTCGTCTTTTGGATAGACGAACAACACATATCGTGAGCCTCGTAGCCCTTGACTGGAGACTTCACCTGCGCTATGCGACATCAATGTGAAGTCGGGCATAGGCTGACCTACTGTAAGCATAGACTTTCTCCTTGTTTATGGAATTTGATGCTAACCTATTTAATTCTAATATAGTCGCTGAAACCGTTCAGCATTCAATTCTGATCATACACCATAATTGAATGAACAGAAAAGGGCTAGGAGAGCTATATGCATAAGCCCTAAAAACTAAAATTCAGCTTCCCGTGAACGCACAATCGCTGAGACAACCTCATTGTAGGGCGCACTCAATCCAACTTCGGCAGCAACAACAGGCACAATCCCATTGATAGCGTCAATCTCCGAACGTCGTCTGGCAAGGTGGTCCTGTAACATGGAGGGCTTGGCGTGTGGGATTTTGCTGGCAAAGTTGATGATATAGGCTTCGGCATCTCCCTCAGTGTCCCCAAACGACCAGTTGATGCCTTTGACCGAGCCAACGCGAAATGCTTCCAGCCCACAGCCAAGTGCGATCTTCCTGCTCTCTGGATCGGCCATCACTTCACTCGCCGTGCGATCAAACACCGTGCAGGAACCGCTGAGGGTCACGTTACAGATAAATTTTTCCCAGATGAGTTGGTTGATGTCCGCAAACGCCTTGACATTAAAGCCTGCATCACGCCACACTTGCGCAACCTGCTCCACACGGTCGGTTAACCCACCTTGCATTTCGCCCACACGGATCAACTCCATGCCATTGTGATGGGCATGCCCTGGTCCCCTCATCGACGCACCAAAGCCGCCAGCCACACCTAGCAACACATTGTCCGGCGCAAGATATTGACTGATGCGCTCGCCCGCACCCAGCCCATTTTGAATGGTGAGGACAAGTGTCTGTTTGCCCATAATCGGCACAATCGACTTTGCCGCTGGACCCACACCGGATGCTTTGGTCGCAATGATGATGAGGTCGCAGATACCCGCATCTGCTGCATTGGTTGAGGTGTAGATGCCCTCAACCGTGCGGTCGCCACTAGCCCCTTCCACACGCAATCCGGTTGTGCGAATCGCCTCTAAATGTTCTTCCCAAATGTCAATGGCCCATACCTCATTACCTGCATCGGCCAAGAGTCCCGCATAGACAGACCCCATTGCGCCCGTCCCAATAATTGCAATTTTCATAGTCTTCTTTCTTTATGATCCATCGCTTAAGTCAACACATCCACATCATAAGCACCGAATATCAAACGGAATCGAACCCCTCCACCTAATTTGAGTTTTGAAGAGCCTAACTTGTCAGCAATTATTCAAGAAATAGAGTCACGAATGTGTCTTTAAATTGTATTTTGCCTTTTTTGCACATTCTTTATAAGTTTTGTAAAATAGACCTGACCTGCAAGAGTTTACACACGCATCACAAACCGCGATTGTGGTTGCGGGGCATAGTTTCACCAGCACAAATCCATGAGTTGATGAAATGACTGATAGTACCTGCCCTATCAACACTCTCACGATGCATGTCGTTCGTGGCTCTTGCACCGATATCATCCAAATGGATGATGAATTGAATACTGTGACTAGTGTCACGCAAAACTTACTTGGAGAACAAAATGGCTCACAAAGATTTTTCTGCCGAGTCAGCAGAAAACTATGAACAGAAATGTTTATGTGTTCTTGCTGTCGACACGTCGGGTTCCATGTATGGTGATCCCATATATGAATTGAACAAAGGGTTGAAAGGGTTTCACGAAGATGTCAAAAATGACAAAACGACCGCAGACCGTTTAGAGTTTGCCATTGTTTCGTTTGACAGCCAGGTGAAAAACATTTTGGCTCCATCACTTGTTGATAATTTCAAAATGCCTAGATTACAGGCAAGTGGCACAACAAGGTTGGTGGATGGTGTTCGCGAGGCGATTGCGATTGTTGATGCCCGCAAAGCATGGTACAAGAGTACAGGGCAACCCTATTTTCGACCTTGGATTGTTCTGATCACTGATGGTGCCCCCAATCCAGATCAAGATGTTCATGGATTGTCCCAAGAAATCCAAAAAGGGGCGGATAGCAAAAACTTTTTCTTTTATGGTCTGGGTGTTAAAGATGCAGACATGAATATGTTACAGCAAATTTCAACCCAACAGATGCCACCTGGAAAACTTGAGGGATTGAAATTCACCGACTTTTTCGGTTGGTTAAGCGCAAGCATGGCCATTGTCTCCAGTTCGATTGAAGGCGATACAAAAGATTTACCCAACCCTGCGGCTTGGATGGAAGGATTTGATATCTCATGATATCTAAAATACGGCTTGGTGATAAGTGTATGTACTTGTTGCCAAGCTGTATTTTATTATGAATCATTTCTATCATCTGGTCAAAATCGACTATCCAAAACCGAAATAACAAAAAGGAATCGCTACTTCATGAGAACCAAACGCTATCTATGGCTGATCGTGCTATTATTGATGGTCGGTGTGTTATCGGCATGTAGCCGTCAAGACGCTGACGGTGAAGCATCCCCTACACATATATCCGTGCCCACAAATACGCCTACGCTTGTACCTACATTAACGTCAACACCAACGTCCCTAGTACCAACGCCCTCAGTCCCTGATAAGGACAAGGGAGAACATGATACAACTGAGAATTCTTCTTTGCTCAACAGTTTATGGTCGGTCCTCTCTTTCAATTCATTAACAATCGTAAGTCTGCTCTGTCTTGTGCTATTGTTCTTCAATATTCTTCTACAACGAGCAAATAGCCAACTCAAAAAGCAAATCAATCAGCTAAAAAATCAACCGACAAGCACACAGGTAGGACTGCACTTAAAAGTGGGGTGAGAGAGGGTATTGAATAAAGTGAATTAAGTTTCATTTGTAGGTCTTTTTTGATCTGGGGGTATCCAAGGCGGAGGTGGGACTTTAAAATGAAAAAGTTCATGTGGCGTCCAAAT
>JBCCFC010001360.1:0-3369 GCA_039029935.1 Chloroflexota bacterium | reverse complement strand
TTTGTCATGCGGTTCTCTAAGTCGTCTAAAAGCGGACCAGGTGCAAGCAGCAGATGGGCTTAGCAGCTGGTGCTAAAGGGCCGGCGCCATCGACCTTAAAAAATGCACGTTTATTGCGCAGAAAAATGATACGAATGATGTAAAATTTGGTAAATTTTTGTTTAGCCCAAATAATCACGCAATTTACGGCTACGCAATGGATGACGTAATTTACGCAGTGCCTTCGCCTCAATCTGGCGTACTCGTTCACGCGTAACATTAAATTCACGCCCCACATCTTCCAACGTGCGTGTCATGCCGTCTTCCAACCCAAAGCGCATGATGAGGACACGTCGCTCACGCTCACTCAAGCCATCCAGAATCTCTTCCATCTGCTCCTTCAATAGATGACGGCTGGCCTCATCCGCAGGCCCTAACACGCTGTCATCCTCAATGAAGTCACCAATGTAACTGTTGTCCTCGTTGCCAATAGGTGTGTCAAGACTGATTGGCTCGCGACTGAGACGCTTGATGCGACGCACTTTGGCGGCAGCGCGTTCCAGGCGTCGAGAGACTTCTGGCTCAAGTTCCTCATTCTCATTTTTCATGGACGCTTGGATCTTTTTGACCTCGTCAGCCTCGAGGAAATCCATCCTGAGCGCGATTTCCTCAAATGTCGGCTCACGACCCAACTCTTGTTGCAGTTCACGTTGGATGCGTCCCTGACGATTGATGGTTTCAACCATGTGTACAGGGATGCGAATGGTGCGCGCTTGGTCGGCAATGGCACGGCTGATGGCCTGTCGAATCCACCACGTAGCATAGGTGCTAAACTTAAAGCCCAGCCGGTGGTCAAACTTATCAACCGCACGGAGCAGACCCAGATTGCCTTCTTGGATCAAATCGAGGAAATTTAGCCCACGTCCAATATAGCGTTTGGCAACGCTGACCACCAAGCGTAAATTGCTGCGCGCCAGTCGATCATGCGCCAGACGCCCACGAACCATGTCCTGCTCCAAGTCATCACGCTCATCCAAACTGAGTTCGATTGGCTCCGGCCATGTCTCTTCCTTCGTCTCTTCATCAATGATGGGTTGAGGGTTATCGGCGGCGTCAATGCGCTCCTGTGCAAGCACCCCCGCTTCGATGCGCCGAGCAAGCTCCAACTCCTGTTCACCTGTCAGTAAGGGATGTTGACCGATATCACGCAAAAAGAGGCGGACCGGATCAAGACTTTGATTGAGTTCAGGCACATCGGCAATCAGCTTTTCAATGGGGACATGCCTCTCCTCCTCAATCTCCTTTTCCATTTTTGTGTCGCGCTCAATCTGTGGAATCGGTGTCGAGTCTTCCTCAAAAACTTCATCATCCTCGGGCAGATCATCAAAAAGATCGTCCTGCTCTTCGTTCGCCTCCCCCAGATTGATATATTCATCCAGTTCGCTTTCGGACGATGCACCGCCACCACCCGCACGTCGAGTACTGCGTGAATCTGCTGGCAGCGGTTGGACGGTTGATATATTTGGTACTGTATTCTGTTGTGAATCTTGCGCTAAACGTCGATTTGCACGATTTCTGCTTGCTCTTGCCATGTCACTCCTCTAATGGCGGTTGTATCTTGCATGTCGAGCTGATTGTGTCAGACTCATGATGGCAAAATAACCACACTATCGTAGATCGATTGCCATAAATTGCACGTTATGACACGGACATAACGATTCTCTTAACAATCTGATCATCAATTTCCGTCTACATGTTTACAGTTATATTTGATGCTGTATTTGGTATTGTACTTGACTTTTCAGGACGAACTAAATATTGGTTGAGATTGCCAAACACACGTTGCAGATGATATAACTCGCGCAGATTTTGGTTTCTAATTGCCCCAAAACTGCGGATAAACTCTCGATCATTGCGTTCCTGTGCTTCGGCCAAAAGGTATTTGATTCTTGTTTCCGCCTCATTCAAATTTTGCAGACGCAGCCGTAGCATAATGCGAGCAATATCCTCACGCAAGGCACGGACATTTGTCTCTGGCAGTTGCAACCCATACACAACTAGCTGCGCTAAGTGACCATGCAGTTGCTCGGCGAGTGTTTCCTGAAATAACTCCAAGTCCCATGCATCATCACTGGTGATAAATTTTTTTAGTTGACGAAAAATTCCTTGATTTTCAATACTGACAAAATCTTTGGGTTCCAACGATGAAATTTCTAATTGCTCAGACGATTCTGCCAGCCAAACCAACAGGTCGGGCTGACGTAATAGATGGGCAAGTAGATAATTTTCGGTTGAAAGCGGACCGCGATCAACAGGCTGTACAGCGTTGTTTGACCCCGACTTTTCGATTTGACTTTCATGATATAACGTTTGTGGGGTGGGTTGACTTGACACAGATTGCCCGGATAGCGTAGCCTTATGGCTGTCCCTATTCTCGGCATGAACACTCGCTTGTATCGTCGGGCTTCTTGGGCTTATTTGCCGTTGTTGCCCATTAGATCGTCGAGGCTGATTATGTCCTTGGGCATTAACATGGACAGTCTTGGCCGCTGCCTGTACTCTTGCCGCAATGGTCACTTCATCAATTTGAACTAAGCGGCTTAATTTTTGGATGTAATGATGATGCTCAATCTCATCACCCAACTCTGCAATCAAGGGGGTTAGCTCGGCAACAGCAACCCCTTTACCCTGTGCGCTCTTTAAATCAACCTGCTCTGCTATAATATTAAAATAAAAATCCACCAATGGCAATGCTTGCTGAACGATGGTGGGCCATTGCTGTGTGCCTGCCGTGTAATCTTGACGGATAATATCGTCTGGATCACGGCCTTCGGGCATGGACGCAATTGACAAGTTTGCTGCAAGCCGCTCCTCTAGTTGAATCCGTCCAGTCGGCGTCAGTGTTGGCTTCCGCGTTTTGGACAATGCCTGCCGTGCCTGATTCAACCCACGAACGGTGGCTTGTTGACCCGCGTTATCTGCATCTAAGGCTAATACATAATTATCTGTATATCGCTGAAGCTGCTGTAATTGTTGACTTGTGAGTGCTGTCCCCATGCAGGCGACGACATTGCGATACCCATATTGATGAGCGGCAATGACGTCCATATAGCCTTCCACAATCACAACCTGATTGGTGTCACGAATCGCCGTGTGTGCCAGATCAATGCCATAGACCACGTGTGATTTGTGAAAGAGCGGTGTTTCAGCCGTATTGAGATATTTGGGCAGGCTTTTGTCCAACACACGACCACCAAACCCAATGGTCCGCCCCTGTCGATCTTGAATGGGGATCATAAGCCGATTGCGAAAGGCGTCGTAGGTACTGCTCCGTTCTTGATTGTGTTTGAGCAGCCCTGCATCTAGCAAATCTTGTTGCTGATACCCCTG
>JBCCFC010001359.1:0-3371 GCA_039029935.1 Chloroflexota bacterium | reverse complement strand
CACATAGGTCACGCGCTGAACAAGACCATCAAGGACATGATCGTGCGGTCCCATCAGATCTGATTTGCGTCTACATTATCCAGAGTCAAAATACATCTGCATCAACAATGATTGCAATTCCAGCCGACACGTATGTGATCAGTGCATCGGTATCTGTCGCGGATTTGTCAGCGATAGATTCTGTGATAGATACCGTAGATATTGCTGAAACAGGGCTGGATATGGACACCAGAGAGCAGATTGGCTCGACGACAGAACAGATCGTAGCATTACAATCATTTGCAATTGACTTAACAGAAGTCACCAACGTTGCCTACCGTGCTTGTGTGGATGCAGGGGCCTGCCCGCTTCCAAGAGAAAGCGGCAACTCGTTGGGTGATACCTATTTTAATGACCCAGCCTTTGACCAGTATCCTGTCACCTATGTTGGTTGGGATGCGGCCAATACCTACTGTACGTGGATGGGCAAACGCCTGCCAACAACGGCTGAATGGGAGGTTGCAGCCAGTCATGCGCCAGCGACCAATCGTCGCTATCGCTATCCTTGGGGAGATTGGTTCGAACCTAGTCGGGCAAATAATGTTGTGTCCGGCACAGATGGCCCCCGTATTGTTGGCTATTATCAGCCAGCAGGCAACAGCCCGTTTGGGGTCGTTGATATGGCTGGGAATGTTGCCGAATGGACTGCGGTGGCTCAGTCCAGCATGGAATCCGTACAAAGGGAAAAACAGGTTGTTCATTCCGCTGTCGTCAAGGGGGGATCGTATCAGGACAACCGAATGCTTTTGCGGACGGACAGTCAACGTATCCTGCCCAAGTCGACAACTGAAGCATGGCTAGGCTTTCGATGCGCAATCTCGCAAGTGGTTCACATTAAGCGGTAGCCTTACATAGCGGGCCTAATTGATACAATTGTAAGGTTCTGCAAATAAAACTTTACGATTGTATGAATCAGGCAACATCAATCAAATACCTCGTATTCATAGATAGACAAGAGCACTTCAACTGAAGTGGTTTTTTTATCGGTATAGGGTATTTAGTTGATTGTAAAGACATTTGGTGTAAGCCAAATGTCGTAATTTTTTGTTAAACTCTAATGATTCGGATAATTGCTAACTGTAAATCATTAGAGTATCATAAACACTCAAACCATAAATAGTAAAGAGATCATCATGAAACACATGAGGCTGAAAAATGACAAATCAAAGAAACATTCAGGCCGCAATGCCCGCATGCCAGAAACATGCACAATTGCACTCAACAGAACGCCCTTTTGTTCCAGTACGGACTCATCACCATAGCACAGCACAGACAAACCCAGATTGGTATTGCACTGAGCAACGTTGTGTGTGTCGTCCTGCCGAACATGAAGACAGCGGCCATCTGGGTGATTCTCAGGCAGTGAGTTATGAGTCAGTGGGTCATGAGGCAGTGGGTCATGAGGCAGTGGAGCATGGGGCAGTGGAGCATGGTTCAATCGAAATCGATCATCGAAATGAGCCTATACGGAGTCGAGATCAAGCAGGTTCAAAACCTGTCAAATGGCAAAAGGATGAGTTAATAATTCGGCCTTATCAAGCTTCAGATTATGAAGCGGTATGGGGCTTACATAATCGCAGTCTGAATGCAGTCAATGCCCACGGCGGCAATGGTTCGTGGGACAATGATATACATAATATTGAGAAAATCTATCAGCGAGATGGGGGCGAGTTCCTTGTCGGATATTATCAGGGGGCGTTGGTGGCAATGGGTGCATTATTGCCTGTACCAAGCGATATATCCCCCGATACAGGCGAGATTTGTCGGATGCGCGTTTCGCCAGACTATTGGCGACGTGGGTTTGGTCAACAAATCCTGACAGCATTGGAGCAAAAAGCGTGTGAATATGGGTATCATATGCTACGCTTGGATACAACAACGCGACAAGACGCCGCCCAGAAACTCTACAAAAAAAATGGGTATGTTGAAGTAGAGCGGGAACGCTGGCATGAATTTATACTAATTTATATGGAGAAACAATTGGTGGATATTGATGACACCAAGAAAATAAAAGAACAATTGTTTAATAACATTCATTATAATTCAATCACAATCGAGCCATCTATGGCGGAGTTTAACATTGACGACACTGTGGTCTTAGAACGCACACTGCCAGAATATACACTGCCAGAATATGCACTGCCAGAATATACACCGTCAGAATATACACCGTCTGTGCGCACTAGGCTAGACCATGCCTCAATGCAACAACAGCCGCTTGGGTTCGATCCGATACATCAAGTTTGACAAATATATTGCTTACATAATTTTGAATTGTCCCTTTGGACAAATGAAGTTGGGCAGCGATGTCACTGTTTGACAATCCGTTTGCCAACATTTTTAATACTTCACGCTCACGGTTGCTCAAATCCACACCTATTGTTGTAGGTGTGGATTGGGCAACCGTTTTTGATTGGGGAGATTGCCTATCGCTCATCGTGGGTTTGACTTGGGCAAGTTCTTGAAAAAGTTTTCCGGCAACATTGGGGTCTACGTGCGTTGTGCCAGCAACTGTCCCACGAATGGCCGCCACCAACTGTTCACGCGGGGTATCTTTGAGCAGATAGCCCGATGCCCCTGCACGGATGGCATCAAAAACCCAGCCATCATCATCATAGGTTGTGAGCACCAAGATTTTTGTCTGTGGATAGGTTTCACAGATTTTGCGTGTGGCCTGAATGCCGTTCATGATGGGCATCCGCAAGTCCATTAGCACCAAATCGGGCTGGAGTGCCGCCACCAAATCGACGGCTTCTGCACCATCATGGGCCACGCCAATCACGTCAAAATCACGCACCGCCCCTAGAATCACCTGTAGTCCTTCCGTGACAATCGCCTGATCATCACAGAGGATGAGACGAATTGAATTGCTCATTGTTTGATCTCCTTATTTTTGAAAAGAATTAATAATTAATTGATGAATTGTTGAATTTGTGAATGATTAATTGTGTGCGCTAACCTAATCTCGACGACATATCCAACCATTTATTTCGGGATGACTCGATACTTACGCTGCTCAATCATTAACAATTCAACGATTCATCAATTCACCAATTCAACAATTAATTATTGCTCTTCGGTATACCGTCTACCGATTTACCATCAACTGAATCTTCGTACCAGCACCCAATGCACTCGTCACCGTCAACGCCGCCCCCATCATCTCAGCGCGTTCCATCATGCCTTTCAAGCCATAATGACCGCTATTATCCTGTGAGTCACCAAGAATTGCCTCTGGCTCAAACCCTTCGCCATTGTCGACGATAGATAGATGAATTTTATGCTGACACTGCATCATATAGACTTCAATCTCCGAGGCATTGGCATGTTTT
>JBCCFC010001358.1:0-3374 GCA_039029935.1 Chloroflexota bacterium | reverse complement strand
TAACATCTTTTAATAAATTATTTATTTTGTTTCTCTACTATTTTTGATTTTTTTTGTTTGTTCTCTTTTTTTTTTTTATCGCTTTTTCTTTTTACATTTCTTTTTTATATAAAATCGACATGATTGGCGAATTCTTTCATATAGCCTGTATACATTCCTGATTTGCCAGTTATGTCTGACATTACAAAGGTAGACCAACGCAATGGATACAGAACAAGAGATATATCTGATTAATGTAACGGGGCGTGACCGCCCAGGATTGGTAGCAAAAATCACGGGTGCGCTGGCGGATTATGATGTCCATATATTGGATATTGCCGAATCCGTCATCCATAATTACATCTCGTTTAGCATTTTGATCGAGATTCCCAACGAGTATAAAGCCCCAGCCATCCTGAAAGACCTGTTATGGGTTGGGCATGATTTGGACTTAACCGTGCGTTTCAATCCCGTACCGTTATCCCAATATGAGCATTGGGTGACACAGCAGGGACGTCAACGGCGCATCATCACGCTCATGGGGCGCAAACTGACAGCGCGTCAAATTTCCATTGTATCCAACACAATTGCAGAGCATAATCTCAACATTGACACCATCACACGGCTATCGGGACGGACATCACTGAAAGACCCGGCCGTTCATCCCAAAGCCTGTGTGCAAATGATGGTTAAAGGATTTCTGGTTGATCCGCAACGACTGCGGCAACAACTGCTCACGATTTCTCAGGAGATGGCGATTGATATCTCGATTCAGGTCGATGATATTTACCAGCGCAATCGGCGTGTGGTGGTCTTTGACATGGATTCAACGCTGATTCAGGTTGAGGTCATTAACGAGCTTGCAAAGAAGGCGGGTGTTGGTGATGAGGTGTCAGCCATCACCGCATCGGCTATGCGTGGCGAACTGGACTTTACACAAAGTCTCCAACGCCGTGTTGCGCTGCTCAAAGGGTTGGATGAAGGTGTATTGCAAGAGATTGCGGTCAACTTACCATTGACCGAAGGGGCCGAGCTTGTGACCAAAACACTTAAGCGGCTCGGCTATAAATTGGGCATTCTTTCTGGCGGGTTTGACTATTTTGGGCATCATCTGCAACGCAAACTAGGCTTTGATTATGTATATGCCAACCAGCTTGAGATCATAGGGGGTCAATTGACGGGAAGGGTGTTGGGTGAGGTTGTCGATGGCCCCAAGAAGGCTGAGCTGCTGCGAAAGATAGCACAGGAAGAAGAAGTTTCATTGGAGCAAACGATTGCCGTTGGTGATGGGGCCAACGATTTACCCATGCTCAGTATTGCAGGGATGGGGGTGGCCTTCCATGCCAAGCCCATTGTACGTGAACAGACTGAACGAGCAATTTCGACAGTAGGGCTGGATGGGCTGCTCTATTTGATGGGCATTGGTGAGAAGGAACTGACGACGGGTTAAAATTCTGTCACACTTCCAGGAAGGGGATAACAAATACTATGATATGCCAAATAGGTTGCATCCCTTTCCTGGAAGTACAGGTGGGTCAAATTACCCGCCAAAATAAATCAGAAAAATGATCAACCCCATCCAAATAATGGTATTAATCAGCAGAGGGCGATCTTTGATCAGCAATTCATCGGGCGCACCACCCAGTTTTTTGACATGGATCAGGTAGAGATAACGGGCAATTAAGTAAAACACAGGTGGAACTGTAATTAGCATCTGCCCATCGCCCGCAAAGGCCGTCTGCGCTTCAAAGCTGTAAAGTGTATAGACGATGAGCGCGCTGGTGGTGACGATGCCGATAATTTGGTCGAGCAGCGGGAGCGTATACTCGGCGAGAATGGAGCGATGTTTGCTGGCGTCCCCTTCGAGTAACGCAATTTCATGGCGACGTTTGCCAAAGCCTAAGAAGAGGGCTAACAGCGTGACACAGACGTAGAGCCAGGGGCTAAAATTGGATACATCGACAATGATCGCCCCGGCGATGACCCGCAATAAGAAGCCAAAGGCCACCAGCATTACATCTATCAGAACAACGTTTTTGAGATAGAAGCTATAGGCAATATTTTGCACAAAGTAGACGAGCATGACGAGGGCAACCCAGTGATTGAGGTAGAATGTCCCTATGAAGGTGGCGAGGGCAATCATGATTAGTCCGACTATGGCAAAGCGTGGGTTGAGCTGTCCGCTGGGTAATGGACGCAGTCGTTTGCGTGGGTGTTGCCGATCTTTTTCAATGTCTACCAGATCATTCATGATGTAGACACAACTAGCGATCAAACAAAAACTAAAGGCCACAAGGGTTGTTTGTAAAAAGGCATCGAGCTGAAAGAGCTTGCCATCAAAGACAAGAGCGATATAGACAACAACGTTTTTGGTCCACTGATGTGGGCGCATGGTCCGAAACAGACCACGTAGATTGGTAACAAACGTGCTTGGCACTGTATTTGACACTTGATTTAATCCTATGCTGCGCGATGGTTACGATTTTTTCTATATGATGCCACAGAACTATCATGGGTAAAAAACAAAGACTGGACCGATTGCTTGTTGAACGCAAATTCGTCGAGAGCCGTGAGGCTGCGCAACGACTGATTATGGCTGGTGAAGTGCGTGTCAACGGGCAGGTTAGCGACAAGCCAGGCAAGGCCATTGCCAACGATGCAGAAATTGACGTTCGCACTCTACCGCAGTATGCTAGTCGGGGTGGGCATAAGCTGGCGGGTGCGCTTGATGCCTTTGCGTTGGATGTCAGTGGACTGAAGGCTGTGGATGTCGGGGCGAGTACGGGTGGGTTTACCGATTGTCTCTTGCAACGCGGCGTTGCTAAAGTCTATGCCGTTGATGTTGGTTATGGTCAGCTTGCGTGGAAATTACGCACCGACCCTCGTGTCGTCGTTATGGAGCGCACCAACATTCGCCACCTAGAAACATTGCCTGCTGATGTCGAAGTCATTGACGCCGAAGATACGGCCACGCTTGTGGACCTTGCCGTGATTGACGCCAGCTTTATCAGTCTCCATTTGGTTCTTCCTGCCACCCTGCGTCTGCTGACACCCACCGCACAAATAGTGGCACTGATTAAGCCGCAGTTTGAAGCGGGTAAGGAACAGGTTGGCAAGGGTGGTGTAGTGCGGGACCCCAAAGTCCACCGTCGTGTGCTGGAAGATATCTGTGCGTTAACGGCGCAACTTGGTGTGACAATTGTAGGGCTAACGGTGTCGCCACTGCGTGGTCCAGCGGGAAATATTGAGTTTTTGATCTGGCTAAAACGTGGTACGCTTGAGACAAAGCCACATCAGCCGATTGACATTATGCAGATGATTGATGGGGCGATGGCTGCGGCCAAAGCGTTGAAATCGAAAAAGACCACCGAATGATGTGTGGGACCTCCGGAAGG
>JBCCFC010001357.1:0-3384 GCA_039029935.1 Chloroflexota bacterium | reverse complement strand
GCGACAAAGTCGACGTTGCCGGCCATCACGATGATCAGCGCAAGTCCGCCTGTTAAAATGGTTGCATTCCGGGGTTCATTAACCGCACCTACACCCGTTTCCAACCATTTGTTGATACCAGGCAGGGGCAAGCTGTTATCTGCGCCGAGGGCCTGAATTGTACGTGGGGCGACCAGTACAGAGCCCAGTGCCGAACTGATGGTTGCTGCCGCAAGGCCAATCAAAATCATCGGCCCCCAGATAGCAATTTTCTCCATGATCAACTGGTCTTCTGCCAGCATATCAATGGGCGCAGATGCCGCGAGTTTGAAAACGATGAACACATAGGCAAACATCCCTACAAACGTTGCAAGCAAAGTACCTGCTGGTATTGATTTTCTTGGATTTGCCAGATCGCCCGAAAGCCCAACGCCGGCTGTCATGCCCGTGAAAGCAGGAAAACAGATGGCAAACACATCCATGAAGCGGTCAGGGTTGCTCACTGTTTGCGTGAGCGTCATGGTCACTTCGTAATCTGTTGTCCCAATAAAAAACGAGACCAGCGACATGACAAGGGTTGCAACAACGACATACAGGGCTTTAACGCCGAGGGCAGCGCCTTTGGTGAGCACGAGGCCCAACAGAAATAGCGTCGCAGGCAGCGAAATCATGCGCGGATCGTAGAAGCCCACGCGCGCTGTAATTTGATCTGCAAAAGGACTGAAGGCTTCCGCAAACGCAATCATGTAGAATGCAACCGAGATGGCCTGCGAAAGATACAACGACACACCGATTACACTTCCAATGGTTGTGCCAAAGGAACGAGATATAATAAAGTACTCGCCACCCCCCTCTACTTTTCTATTGGTTGCAATCTCGGCAATGGCCAGGGCGGTTGGGATGGTGACCAGGTGTCCGATGAAAATGATGCCCAGAGAGCCCAGTAATCCAACATTGCCGACCGCATAGCCAAAGCGCAAAAACATAATTGCGCCAAGGATGGTACTGATGCCTGCAAGAAAAACGGGCAGCGTACCAAAGCCATGACCACCGCCGTTACCGTCTGTTTTGTGGAGGGTTGTTTCAGACACGAGCCAGTTCTTGAAAAAATGTGGTAATAGGTATAAAGGGTGTAATAGTTAACTACCTTAATGATGCGTTGTACGCCGTACCTATTGGATCGGTGGCAAATATCGTAAAATAAGACGATGTTTAATAATTTGTGACGCTTCGCCAAGATAACCCCTTAGCAAGAACCTGCTATACAAGATTTGACAAAATCCTGCACAATTGGGCTTTTGATGGTTTTGGTTTGTTCTGTGTTTTGTGTCTCCTCGATGCAAGCACAACAACAGGACCTCAATTTTAAGCATATTACGTCGGACAATGGTCTGGCCCATAACACGGTATACGCTATTTTCCAGGATAAGCGTGGGTTTATGTGGTTTGGGACGCAAAGTGGCCTGAATCGCTATGACGGCTATGAAATGAAGCTCTACCGCAGTGAAGTTGGAAATCCGAACAGCCTCGATCATAATTGGATTACGTACATCAACGAAGATCGAGATGGCATCATGTGGGTATGTACCAGCAGTGGGGGGGGACTGAATAGATACAGCTACAAAACTGATTCTTTTGAGCCCGTGTTGGATCCAGATGATCCACGCTTGGCCGATTTAATAACGATCTATAATTTTGCCGAAGACCAGAGTGGTTATCTGTGGTTGAGTACTAATGTCGGGCTTATAAAATATGACAAGGCATCCCAGGAAATCACGCGTTACACGAGCACGATAGAAGATTCTGGCAGCTTGAGTGATGATTTTGTGCGGTACGTCTTCGTGGACAGTCGCGGTGTATTGTGGGTTGGCACGCGCCATGGTGGATTGAACAAGTATGATGAACTTAGTGACTCCTTCCAGCGCTATGTGGCTGATCCGTCTGATAAATACAGTTTGTCTCATAATTTTGTGATGCAAATCTCGGAAGACAAAAATGGTACTCTGTGGGTGTCAACACTAGACGGCCTAAATCGCTATGACCCCAGTTTGGATGCGTTTCATCAATATAAACACGATCCTAAGAAACAGGGGAGCCTCTCTAGCTCTGATGTTCGAACACAATTTGCCGATTCTCGCGGTAATTTGTGGGTAGGTACCTATAATGGTGGTCTTAATTTATTTAACCAACCTGAAGATATTTTTGACGCGTACGTAAGCCATCCTGCTAAACAGAAGAGTTTAAGCAATAACAAAGTCCGTTCTATTTGGGAAGATCATGCTGGGGTTTTATGGGTTGGGACAGAGAATGGGGTCAATTACGTAGATCTAGAAGCAAGGTCGTTCAGCCTGTTAAAGCACGATCCTACACGCGAATCCAGCATTTCAGACAACGCCATCTATGCTATTCAATCGGATTTTCGAAAGAATCAAGTGCTTTGGATTGGGACTGAAACAGGAGGATTGAACAGTGTTGACATGGATACTGGCGCTGTTTTGCGCTATGTGCACAACCCGCAGGATGCTACCAGTCTTAGTAACAATTTTGTGGAAGCCATTCTGATCGACCATGCAGGTACGTTGTGGGCTGGTACACGAGATGGCATGAACAGGTTGGATGAATCTACAGGTTCATTTCATCACTATCTGAAAGGGAATGATAATAATTTCAATAACCGGGTACGGGTAATCTATGAAGCACCTTCTCAAAAAGGTGTATTATGGCTGGCCTCAGGTGGTGGTGGTCTCGTTCGTTTTGATGTTGCATCGGGTAACATGGAACGTTATGAGCATATCCAGGGAGACCCATATTCTCTGAGTTCTGGGTGGGTATCCGCAATTTTTGAGGACAGCAAACGCAATCTTTGGGTGGGTATTTCTGGCGGTGGTCTATGCAAGTTTTTTAGGGACACAGGAACGTTCAAGCAATACCGATTCGATGAGACGCAACCAAACAGCCTGGCAAGTCTTCACGTTGAAGGGATTGGGGAAACCGAAGACGGGTTGCTGTGGCTGGCGACAGAAAACGGATTGGTCAAATTTGACCCTGAAAGGGAGCATTTTTACCACTATACTGAGCGCAATAGTGACATTGCTAACAGTACCCTTAAGGGCCTGGTGGTAGATACGGATAACCAGATTTGGATGAGTACCATCGCCGGCATTTCCAAATACAAGCCAGCAGCGGATGAATTTGAGCATTATGACGTTGAGCTCGGTTTACAAGGACGCGCGTTTAATGCAAGGGTGGCGCACATCGACAGGGCCGGCATGGTTTATTTTGGCGGTCCAAACGGATTAAATCATTTCAATCCCCGAGAAATCAACGGGAATTCCTATCCACCAAAAACTGCTCTGACCAGATTGAGCTTGTTTGATGAAGAGCTTCTTCCTGCACCAAATTCGC
>JBCCFC010001356.1:0-3388 GCA_039029935.1 Chloroflexota bacterium | reverse complement strand
TTTTAAAGCATAATTTGCATCCTTTTAACGAATACGAATTAGTTGGCTGCGTGATTGATGATCAACCATATCGCCCAAAGCAGTGAGCCTCCAAACATAGCCCAAGCAAACGGTTTTCGAATAAAGTAGTGATAATAAAGCCCTTTGAGCGGGAGCGGATTTAGCAACGAAATGGGTATGAATGCGATACTAATCAGTAGGGCAATCGTGGCGAATAGATATAAAATGGTCATTGTGGTCCCTTTGATTTGCCTCTACAAATTTTTCACTACAAATTTTTTCACTACAAGTTTTTCTCATAGTCGGTTTCACGACCATAGTTCTGGCCGACCTTCAGCACAGAGATAATTGAGAGGCCACAAAAGAATATGCTCCTTTCTGTATAAGGCGACATCACTTCAAAGGCACGAAAGCGCTCTTCTTCGCTGCCATCTGTCCAGAACCCAACAACATAGCGATTGTGTTCAAGCACAGCCTGTGCCTGCTCAATCATGCGCGCCTCTGGGCCACTCAAACTTTGATACTTGCGAACCATCGTAGCAAAGAAACCATGCCGAGAGCCATCCAGATCTAAAAAGTCCAAGCCTTCCTGACCATGTAGTAGTGACGCTTTCTTCTCATCAAACCCTGCTTGAATGAGTGCCTCACATACCGTCTTGGCAATATCTTCATTGTCAACTGCCGTAATGACACCGTTAACGGGCAATACATGAAACTTATCTTTTGACATATATCTTTTCTCCTATTTTTTTCTGTATTTCTGCAAAAATATTTATCTGAAGCTAAATTCTTCAAAATGAATCTGGCTGCTAGATACACCCAATTTCCTGAATTCGCGCGTAAATGCCTCAACCATCTTGATCGGGCGACAGAGATAGATGTGCTTGTTTTGAATAGAGCCGCGTACTTGTTGTGCAATGGCTTCTGCGGATAAATTACCGTCTGTTCCTGAATATAGATTAATTCGATTTGTGGTCTGGCTAAACAACAGTTGTATTTTATACGTGTGGTGTGGGGAGCGCACCCCCTAGTAGGTGAGTTGGGTAGGGGATATTGAGGTAGTTACGTGAGTAGGTTATGTTTTCGTGCCATCTGGAGTGCTTCATGGCGACTATGTGTGTTGAGCTTGCTGTAGATATGCTTCACATGAGTACGGATGGTATTCACACCAACAACAAGCTCCTCTGCAATTTGTGGAACAGACAGCCCTTTTGCAAGCCATGTTAATACCTCTTGTTCGCGTGCTGTCAACGGGTCAATAGACGATAACGCTGTGCTGGGGTCAAGCAATGTCAGCACCCAATCTGACAAGCGATGCCTATAGGCAAACTCCTGCGCTTCCAAGCGTTTGGTCATCACTTGCTCGGCTTGCCCCTGTTCTTGCAAAACAGATAGCAACACACCATACCCTCGTATGGCTTCAATATATAGGCCGCCCCACTGTTGACAAAGAGCGATGCCTTTTTCGATTTTCTTATCATCAAAATAGAGTTGCCCTGCCGCAATATAGACCAATCCACTCAAGATAATGTCGCTTGCACCACACTGCTCCATAACGGTGGTGATTTGCTTATAGTAGCGGGTAGCCGTGTTTGGTTGACCCATTTTGGCGTAAAGCATTGTTAATTTGCCACAACTACCAACCATACCCATGAGACTATCCGTCGCATGTGCCATTTGCCAAACGGTGTGATGTGTATCAACCGCAGCCAGTAAATCCCCTTGAGCTTCCTGACACCAACCCATCAACGTGAAGGTCGGCATCCGCACTGCAAAATCATTGACATCTAACAGTGCGACCGCATCTTGTACCAATTGAATCGCACTGACAAAATCCCCTTGCCAATAGGCTTTATAGGCACGTAGACTCAGCAATTCACCCTGTTCTGGATCGCTTAGGGGTGTGGGTGGTCTTTGTAGATGCAGAATCAGCCTCTCGATATTGCCAGTACGATACAATACGAGGCCGTAAATTAAGTAGAGTTTGGGGCGATCATAGATGAGGTCCGGTGTAAGCTGGTCTAGCCATTGGCACACAGTCATAATTTTGCCATCGCTAAAGAATGGATGTGCGTATTGTTCAACTAAACTGGCCGCTCTAGCACCATCTTGGGCCGAAAATGCATGTGCAACGGCTTCCTCAATGAATTGATTTTGCTCATACCAAATGCTCGCACGGTGGTGGAATGTGGTGACAGACCCACCTTGGAGAGCATAGTAATGACGTAACGAGTCGGCAAAGAGTGGGTGATATCGATACCAGTGACGTCGATTATCCAGCGGAAAGAGAAAAAGATTGGCCTGCTCCACCTTTTGCAGGATTTCTTGACTATCATCAGTTTGGCGTACTGCATTACATAAGGGCGCACATAGACGCTTGAGAATCGCTGTCTCAACCAAAAATGTGCGAACCGCAGGTGGCAACTGCTCTAACACATCGTTAATCACATAATCCATAACGTAGCGGTCACTTCCCGAGAAGGTACGAATCACATCACCATAGCTCTGATTCGATGATTGAAGTGCCAATGCCGCCAATTGGAGACCTGCAACCCAGCCGTCCGTATGCTGGTCTAGCTGATTGATGTCCTCGTTGGATAACTCTATCTGTGTTTGATTGATAAGAAATTGTTGGGTTTCATGCATCCGAAAACGCAAATCTATGGCTCGGATCTCGGTCAGCCGTTGTTGTACACGTAGCTTTGCCAATGGCAGAGGCGAAGGTGGATCCACACGGGTTACCAAAATCAGATGCAGATTTGGAGGCAAATGCTCCAGCAAAAAGGTCATTGCTTGGTGAATCTGCTCATTCTCGATGGCGTGATAATCGTCTAAGACCAATACAATCTGAGCATCAATTTGAATGATATCATTGATAATCATTGTCAAAATACTATCGGGGACGAGGCCATTCTTCAAATTTGAGAGGACACCCACGCCAATTTGAGTATGAGCCGTTTGTAACGCACTAATCAGGTAGGAGAAAAAACGGGTCATGTCATTATCTGCCGCTTCAAGCGATAGCCAACATCTCAACCCATCATACACTCCATCGTACACTCCTGCCATCCATTGAGCAATGAATGTTGTCTTGCCAAACCCTGCAGGTGCGGAAACCAGAGTCAATCGTTTGTCCAAGCGGATTTGTTGGAGCAAGCGTGGGCGAGAAATCAGCCCATCTGGACAAGAAGGCACAAAAAATTTGGTTTGTAAAATTGGCATCATTTCTCCAATGCTGAGTCGCTTCTTGTCAGAATAAATGGCCTCTCGCTACTCATCGAGCCGGCCTGGAGCGCGATGGCCGCCTGTAAGCGTGGCGGCGCCCACTTCGTCACCACCTTCCACGGCACCTACAACTTCAAGAGCGAGCTCAAGCGCCGCTACAATG
>JBCCFC010001355.1:0-3396 GCA_039029935.1 Chloroflexota bacterium | reverse complement strand
ATAAAATTTTGCTCAACGGAGCAAATCCAATCAATACAGAAATTTAAGGAGAAAACCGAATGAATGGTTATGATGTGATGGCGCGTATTTTGCAGGCGGAAGGTGTTGAATATTTGATGGCCTTTCCGCATCAAACGCTGATTGAAGCCTGTTCCAAAATCGGGATTAAGCCCATCATCTGTCGTCAAGAGCGTGCGGGTGTCAACATGGCGGATGGATTTAGCCGCATGACCAACGGACGAACCTTTGGTGTCTTTGCCATGCAGCAGGGACCCGGTGCGGAAAATGCCTTTGGCGGTATCGCACAAGCCTATGCCGACTCGATTCCGATGTTACATCTGCCTGGTGGCGAAGCCTTGGCACGACAGGGGGTTGAGCCAACCTTTGACGCGGTACGCAACTACGAACACATCACCAAGTGGGGTGCGCGCATCCATAAGACGGGCGAGATTCCCGCTATGATGCGTCGTGCGTTGGGTGAGATGAAAAATGGTCGTCTGGGTCCCGTCTTGCTGGAAATGCCTGGCGAAGTCATGTATGGCGAATTTGAGGGCGACCTCAACTACACACCTGTCAAACGTCGTCTATCGGCTGCCTCATCCGAGGATGTGCGCGATCTGGTGACAGCCCTGCTCAAGGCATCCAACCCCATCATCAATGCGGGACATGGCTTGATGTTTGCCGAAGCGACCGATGAGTTGGTGGAGTTTGCGGAGTTGACACAAGTTCCGGTGATGACCACGTTGGCGGGCAAGAGTGGCTTCCCCGAAAACCATCCATTGGCACTCGGTGCGGGTGGCTCAAGCCGCACATTGATGGTCCGTCGCTTTGTCGATAACACAGACTTTGTGCTGGGTGTGGGTACCAGCTTTACACGCAACACCTTTACAACACCGATGCGAGACAATGTTGTCATGGCGCAGGTGACAAACTGTGCGGAGGACATTGGCAAAGATTATGAGATTATGTATGGTGCGGTCGGTGATGCCAAGGTGGTCTTGCGTCAGATGATTGAAGAGGCCAAGAGCCACTTGGGTGAGGGTGGTCGCCAGAATGATGCGGCGGCACGTGTGGCAGCGGTACGCAAAGAATTTATGGACATCTGGGGACCGCATATGACCTCAGACGAAGTGCCAATCAGCCCATACCGTGTCATCCACGAGCTAGCCAATGCGGTTGATGTTGCCAACACCACAATTACGCATGACTCAGGCTATCCACGTGAGCAGTTGGTGCCTATCTGGCAACCGACCACCCCGCGTGGGTACTTTGGCTGGGGTAAATCGACCCAACTCGGGTATGGCTTGGGATTGGCGCTGGGTGCGAAAATGGCTGCACCAGAGCGCACGGTCATTAACATTATGGGTGACGCCGCCTTTGGCATGTCGGGGCTTGATCTGGAAACAGGCGTCCGCATGAATATCGGCATTCTGACCGTCGTCCTCAACAATGGTGTGATGACCCAATATGACTCGCACATGCCGAATGCCTCGGATGTGTATGGCAGCAACCAGTTGGCGGGCAACTACGCCGATGTTGGTGCAGCGTTAGGTACACATGCCGAACGTGTTGATGACCCCAATGCACTTGCCGGCGCCATTCAACGAGCATTGGCCGCCACCAATGAGGGACAACCTGCTGTGTTGGAGGTCATGACCAAGGCTGAACCAAATGTGCCGAAGTAAATCGTTGAACCAAACGACTGTCATGATAAGGAAACTTCAATCCGCGTGACAATGATCATGTGGTATAATAAAAGGGTATGGCTCTACATCATACCCTTTTATTATGTTTTAGCAAAAGAAAAGGAGGCACTTTCATGGCAGCAGCGACAAGTACTTTAGAGCAGATTGACCCCAAATTAAAACAAAACGCAGAGAAAATTTTGCAGGTATTAGGGATGACACCTGTGCAGGCCATGTCACTCTTTTATAAGCAAATTGAGCTGCATCAAGGTCTGCCGTTTCCATTGACGTTAGCAAACCTACCAGCCCGTAGTTCTGTGGATACAGCAACTGAATACAACGAGTTGCAGGAATTATCTGATTTGCCATCCAACATCATGGAGCAGATTGAGATTTATGTCCCACCTGAAACCAAGTTGATGGTCAAAGAAGCGGCTGCGTTTGAACAGATGCAAAGCGAATTGCAAGAACAGTATCCCAACGAGTATATCGCCGTGTACGATGGGCAAGTGGTTGACCATGATCGTGACGAAGTAGCACTGATCAAACGAAGAAAACAAAATTTTGCGGGCAAGGTTGTCTTGATTCGGCACGTTGATGAGGAACCGAATAAAACCATCACGATTCGTTCACCAAGGATGGTTCTGCCACGATGAACGTCTATTCTTTTGATTACAATAGCGAGTATTTCCCCTCTGCGCCCACTGTTGAAGTCGAAATCTTTGCACCGGAGACACCTGAAAATACACTGACATTGACGGCCCTAGTTGATTCTGGCTCTGATGGAACAATTATTCCGCTCAAGATCTTGAAACAAATTGGGGCAGAAGTGATTGACACATTAACGGTACGCGGCATTCACAATATCGGTGTTGTAACCTCAACTTACCGCACCTCACTACGCATTGGCGAATTTACAATTAATCGAGTTGCGGTTGTCTCCTCTACACAAACAAACGAGATTCTGTTAGGGCGAGATGTACTCAATCATTTTATTGTTACGTTGAATGGTCTGGCGGGTGTCACGGAGATTAGCCAGTAAATCGTTACTGGTCGAACCGTCGTTGCCGTCCCCCAATCAACCATCGCCGCCCGCAAGTCATGCAATGCCTATATACAATCACGACCCATTTTTGACGGGCATATGATCGAAAATATGGACAGCCTCCGTGATATCCATCGCGTGATTGACAAGCTGTTTGAGTTCATCCTCATTATCAATGGTTTGTAAACGGATTTGAATCGTCAGATCCAAGTACTCTTCAAGCTCAAAGCGATGATGCAATAGTTCCAAAATCATTTGGCGACGCGTTTCCAAAACTTTTTCAGTAACTTTTTCAGTAACTTTTTCAATCGCTGCCTGACGCTCTTGTTCAATGCCTTGTTTAATGCCTTGTTCCACCCCCTGTCTAACACCATCTATGATGCCTCGGTCGTAACCTTTTCGCTCAATATCCATCATATACATCATGTTATGTTCCTCCTCAATTGTATCCCATTCAATTTGAAACTTTTCCTGTAATGGATCAGGCAACGCCATCATCCAGTCTACCAAGCGCACCAACCGGACAATCTTTTCGTCCTTGATACCACGTTTATACAACTCACGCACCATCCACACCTTCCAGCGTAGACGTTCTTCATGGTCATGGCGTGTGTCCATTGTCTTGAGATTCGCCATCGTCACGACGGCAAACGGGTTGGGATTCTT
>JBCCFC010001354.1:0-3403 GCA_039029935.1 Chloroflexota bacterium | reverse complement strand
CAGCGATGAGGCTTGCACCAGATTTGGCGATCAGTGCAGCAGCAAAGTCGATGGGTGGTGGTGTCAAATGGGCAAAGGCTTTGACTTGGCTAAAGGGGACAAGTTCCATCTGCTTGGGAACCTCCTGCCGCTTCCAGTCCAAGATCTTTTCTAGCACTTTGCCTTTATATTTTGCGATATCCAATTTTGAGTGTTTCATATACTTCGTCCATAACAATGATTAACCGCAGAGGACGCGAAGAAGGTATTCAGTAGGTCAGTAATCGGTAAGCCAGTCGTCAGCACCTAATACCGACCCACTGACTTACTGAATACCGACCTACACTCCTCTTAGCGCTCTCTGCGGTGAGATTTTCAATTATATGCTATTGTAAACGGATCGTGGTTGGAAATCAAGATCAGCCAGCGTAGCTTTGTGTTTTGGCAACAAACGCGTTGAGCATGTTCATGGCGGCTCCACTGTCAAGGCTTTCTTTTGCGGTTGCCAACCCTGCCTCGATGTCACCACTGTCGGTACTTAACCCCGCCGCCGCATTGAGCAGAACGATGTCGCGCTTAGGTCCATGCAACTCGCCCGTCAGAATATCACGGGCAATACCCGCGTTGACGTCAGCGTCCCCACCCTGCAAATCCTGCAACGTGGCGCGCGATAGCCCCAAATCGGTGGCGTCAAATTCAAACGAGTTGACCTTACCATCGCTGAGGTGGCTAACCATGTTGATGCCAGTGGTGGTGAGTTCATCCAGCCCATCGCCTGTCTCGTATAGCCCATGCACAACATAGGCAGATTTCGACCCCATGTTATTGAGCACATTTGCCATTGTGCGTGTTAGCACAGCGTCATAGACACCGACAATTTGGCTGTTGGCTGAGGCGGGGTTGGTGAGTGGTCCTAAAAAGTTGAAGATGGTGCGGGTGACCAGTTCGCGGCGCGGTCCAACAGCGTATTTTGCGGCTGGGTGATAGGCAGGTGCAAAGAGGAAGGCGATGCCAACTTCTTCGATGCACTCTGCGGCCTGTTCAGGCGTCGTCTGGAGGGTGATGCCAAGGGCCTCCAGCACATCGGCACTGCCTGCACGACGGTTGGAACGGTTGCCATGTTTGGCGACTTTGACCCCTGCCCCTGCAATGATGAACGCGGCGATGGTGCTGATGTTGAACTTCTGGGTTCCATCGCCGCCCGTGCCACAGGTGTCGAGCAATGTCGCATTCCCTATATTGGCGTTGACCTGTATCGCGTTGCGTTTCATGGCGTTGGCACAGCCTGTAATCTCATCAACGCTCTCGCCTTTCATGCGTAATGCCGCAAGAAACGCACCGATTTGTGCCTGTGTAGCCTCACCCTGCATGATCTGCGTCATGGTGGCATCGGCCTGCTCTGTAGTTAGATTTTGCTTGTCAAATAACTGTTCAATAGATGTTTGGATTGGTGTTAGTGACATGATTTTTTCCTTTGAAAGGTTGCAAGTGGCAGGTTGCAGGGTTGAAGGGTTGAAAGGTTGAAGAGTTGAAGAGTGATGTTTATCACCATCTTACCCTATCTCCCTATCTCCCTATCTTCCCATCTTACCATCACCTGCGCAACTGCTTTTTCTAAATTACTATGGTCTACGTGAATATTGAGTTTCTCGGACCCTTGTGTAAGTCCGCTGGTTAATGCCATTTTTATGAAAGTTCGGGTTTCGTGCTGTTCTGCTTCCGTTTGTTGAGATGTGGCAGGTTGCAATGTTTGCAGTCCACTCAGCAAAAAACAGATGGATTGAAAGGGAAGGATGCGACTGTATAGGTCAATACGTTGTTGGAGATTGGGTTGGTCGAGTAGGCTAAGGTAGTGGTCAAGCCAGTGAGATTGTGTGTCGTCATCGAGTACTTGCTGGTGGGTGTACAGAAAATTAGCGGCTTCTAGTGCGGGGTCGCCCAGACCAAAGAGTTCCCAGTCTAACAGGATGACTGTACCAAAGTTGGTGATACAGTTTTCGACTTTGAGGTCGCCGTGTACAGGTGTCGGGGGAACGCCTTGCCACATAGGTAGGGTGGCCTCGACAAGCTGCTGCACATTGCCAGCCAGTAAGCGAAATAGTGCCAACATCTCAGGCGCATTATTGGCCGCAAGCCATTCGCTGATTGACCGAATGCTCCCTTGTAGTATCCGCCAGAAATAATCGAGGTTTACTGGATTGGGGGAGAAGCGATGGACATCGGCAATATCGCCATTGTGAACTTGGGCGATAGTTTGGGCAAGGGTAAGCAGTTGATTTGGGTCGGTATGGTTAAAGTCAACACCAGGCATCCATTCATAGACCAATACTTGGCGGGCGAGGCCCTGTGGGTGGCGGTCATACCAGAGTGGCCGAGGGGCAATACCCAGTGGTGAGAATTGTTGCTGACCATCAAATTGGCGACGACTACGCGCCTGTCCTGCATCAAGGTAGAGCTTGAGTACAGCGTCTTGCATACTGCATTGGACACGCCAGAGAAGGTTTTCGCTGCCTTGCCACTGTTGTTGAACGTGGACCTCTTGTTTGAGGAAGTTGCTGGTAGGGGCGGTTTTGAGATAGGTCAGTACGTGTTCTTCAATGGTTGATAGCATGATTGTGTATAGGCAAAGCTGAAACTTATAGAACCAATTGCCAGTCAGTTCTAGCCGACAGATTAATAATCTGTCATACAAAATTTTTAATTTGTGACAATGGGCAAATAGACCGTTGTCTGCGCTGGTGTTTGTGCTGGTGCTTCAATGGTTGATTGTACCAAGAAATCTTCCAAGCTCTGGACTGTAACCTGTGCATGGACTGGACCATAGGTGCGGCCATCTGCAAGATTCACCAGCCAGTAGCTATAAACAACGCTTGGTAATACGAATGTATCCACTGCTTCCAAGAAGCCTTCCTCATTCATCGGGACAAGATCATACGATACCTGTGCCGCATCTTCAAAATAACCCGTTGTGCTGCGATAAAGTTCAAACGCTTCGGTGGCAACCTCGTCCTCTGCATCAACATCAAACGCAGGCTCATCAACCGCAAGGATAGAAGGTTGAAGATCAGCGGAAGGAGCATTCACCTGCCAACGAACAGCGATGGACGTGCTGGTTGGCTGTGCAGAAAATAGCTCAATCTGTGGTCCATCAGTATTATCACTTACCAATGGCACTAGCCCAACCTTTACCCAGCCTTCTTCAGATTCACAGTTAATGGCGTCGGCCAGTCCCCAGTGGGTTACAGGGTCAATAATACTCTCACTCTGCTCTGTAAACGCATATCCATCTGGGGGAATTACCTCGATATGGGATTCACCAATGCGTATCTCTGTGAAGGTAAACACACCATCTTCACCCGTAATATAGACACCCTTCTGGCGACCCGCATAGTCATAGGCTTTGACCAACACACCCTCGGCCAAT
>JBCCFC010001353.1:0-3408 GCA_039029935.1 Chloroflexota bacterium | reverse complement strand
GTGGTAACAGTGGGTCCGATAGCCCACCATACTGTTGATGCGCATGTTCCCAGACGAGATCACACCAAATCAACTTTTGGAGGATTTTATCGGTTTCCTCAATCGAGATTGGTAAGCTCAGATCTTCGTGCAACTTTTTAAGATGCACAGACTCCTCAGTCTCTTGAAGTTTATCGGGATATTGACTCAGATAGACAATCAGTCTACGCGCATGGGGCAAATTGAACGTCTCTAGATGATGACCGAAATGATAGTACCAAAACTTGCGGATATGTCCCTGCCGATTGCCCACTTCAAAGGCTAAGATTGCTTTCACACCATCTTCCGTTGTCAAATCAGCATCCGAATAGACGCTATTAAACAGACACCAGATGTAATAGGGATGCCCATCCACCAAACGACTGATTCTATAAGCGACGTCGAACTGAATGTCAAGACCATGTTCTTTCGCAAATTTATTGACCAATTGAACCGCTCCAGCAATGGGCAACCGACCAATATGGCTTGTACCTACACGACCGAGCATTGACCCCCACAATGCTTCATCTGTTAGTGCCGTCACCTCAGACCCTGCAATCAACATCGGCGCTCGTGATGATTCTGCAGCTGTGGAGAATGAGTCTGTGTATCGTTCAAAAGGGCGGGTACAGGCTTCATCGCGATAGACGACGCGGTTGAGTCGCTGAAATTCATCAAACATCACAATAATGCTCAAACCCGTTTCAACGGCAACGCTATGGATGATGGTATGCATGACACTATGAATTTTGATATGGTCGCTCATATTCCCATCTTCGTTCCACCAGCGGATTCTTTCTGTAATCGACGTTTCCTGATGCTTTTCGGCAATTTCATAAAGATGCTCTCGTGATATATTTGGGTTAAAAGCCAGCAACGCGTCTTGCGTTCGATAGGCCAAGAATTGCTGTACAAAGGCATAGAAATAGATGTCAGCCAATTCCTTGATCCATATTTGCTGAATGCCATCATGTAACTCGAAATAAAAGGGCATGACACCCTTGCGCTTCCAAAATATCCGATTATAGAGCCGTTCCAGAAGAGCCGTCTTGCCATACCGTCGATGGGACACCAAGGCGCGGCTACGTCCTGTCTTTCTGCCCACGCGATCCACCCACTTCATCAGTCTGTCCATCTCGCGCTCGCGGTCGGTAAACATGCCAAAACCCACACGCTCGGCAATGGGGTCTGGCCGTTCTTCGGTTGAATAGTCTTGTGAAATCATTTGTGTTTCTCCAATCGCCATCATCAAAAAAAACCTATGGCTGTTATTATAGCACAAATGAACAGAGTTGAAAGGTTGAAAAGTTGAAGAGTTGAAGAGTTGAAGGGTTGAAAAGTTGAAGTGTGAGCGTTGAAGGGTTGAAGGGTTGAAGGGTTGAAGGGTTGAAGCGTGAACGTTGAATTGTTGGCTCTTCATTCTTCATTTTTCGTTCTTCACTTTTCATTCTCCCGCCATTTCTCAATCAATTCAAACGCTCTCAACATTTTCGTCAGAGATTCGCCATCCGTATACAAAATCCCTTTTTCCTTTAAAAAATCCCTAGCAGGTCCCGTAAACCCACTACGCGCATGAAACCAACAGACCATCGCCATCTCCCCATCCTGCATATGCCCCTTCTCCTCGGCCAAATTCTGCGCCGCTTCCCAAAAGTGGACAACCTTTGGCTTGCTCACCGGGCTTTGCCAATTTTTCACTTCAACCACCCACGGTAGATGCCCGGCGTTGGCGGGGATGGCGTAAATGTCAATCTGCGAGGAACTGGGGGCGCCATAGGGCTGGATGTTGGTGGAATAGAGACGAGTAAAGCGGGTGAGTTGGATGTCACGAGGCTGGTTAAAGTAGTCAGCGCCGTTGACCACCTGATCCTTGAAGTGATGCGCCATAATTTTTTTGATAAAGACCTCGCCCACATGACCGACCCAATAGTTTAATTCGCTGCGTAGCGTGTCGATAATCTCTTCATAATAGGCCGCGCTCTTGCCAGCCCATTCAGCCTGTGCATTTTCAACCGCCTGTTGCCGTTCAATTTGGTCGATCTCCCAGCTATAGCCAATCCGCAACACCTGTGGCAACAGTGGGTCTGACAGACCACCATACTGTTGATGCGCATGTTCCCAGACGAGATCACACCAAATCAACTTTTTGAGGATTTCATCGGTTTCCTCAATCGAAATCGGTAGGCTCAAATCTTCGTGCAACTTTTTAAGATGCACAGACTCCTCATGCCCTTGAAGTTTATCGGGATATTGACTCAGATAGACAATCAGCCGACGCGCATGGGGCAAATTAAAGGTCTCCAGATGGTGTCCAAAGTGATAGTACCAAAATTTACGAATGTGTCCCTGCCGATCTTCCACTTCAAAAGTGAGAACGGCCTCTACACCTTTTTCTGTTGTCAAATCCGCGTCCGGACAGATACTTTTAAAAAGACACCAAATGTAATAAGGATGTCCATCAACCAAGCGACTGATTTTGTAGGCAACCTCAAGCTTGATCTCAAGGTCATCAAGCTTGGCGAATTTGTTGACAAGCTCGACGGCCCCTGCAAGTGGTAGCCGTCCGATATGGTATGTACCCACACGGCCAAGCATCGACCCCCATAGTGCTTCGTCGGTTAGTGCCGTCACCTCTGAACCCGCAATCAACATCGGTGCTCGTGATGATTCTGCGGCGGTTGAGAATGAATCGGTATAGCGTTCATAAGGAAGTGTGCAGGCTTCATCTTGATAGACAACACGGTTAAGTCGCTGGAATTCATCAAACATGACGATAATGCTCAAGCCCGTTTGAACTGCAACATCATGGATTATGTTATGCATGACTTCATGTATTTTGATGAAATCACTGACGTTCCCATCCGCTTCCCACCATTTCATCAACTCCATGAGATAGGTTTCGCCTATGCTTTCAGCAATTTCATATAGAGATTCAGATGAGGGCTTCGTTCTAAAGGCAAGTTCGGCGTTGCGTGTTCGATAAGCCAAGAATTGCCGCACAAATCCATAGAAGTACAACTCTGCCAGTTTTTTATCCCATATTTTATGAATACCATCATGCAGTTCAAAGTAAAACGGCATGATATCTTCGCGCGCCCAGAAGAGTCGATTATAGAGCCGTTCCATAAGAGCCGTCTTGCCATACCGTCGATGGGACACCAATGCACGGCTACGTCCTGCCTTTTTGCCAACGCGGTTCACCCACTTCATCAATGCCGCCATCTCTCCCTCTCGGTCGGTGAACATATCCAAGCCCACACGCTCGGCAATGGGGTCTGGTCGATCTTCTGTTGGATAGTCGTGTGAAATCATTTGTCTTACTCCTGAATCATCATCAATCAGTCTATAGCGGTTATTATAGTACAAGGGCAAGAGTTGAAGGGTTGAAGG
>JBCCFC010001352.1:0-3423 GCA_039029935.1 Chloroflexota bacterium | reverse complement strand
TTGGGCGACCGCAAGGGTACGCCCCTACAGCCCACTGAAGGACAAAGAGCCAATTTTATCTGAGAATTGTTGCAAGAGGAGAAACTAACTATGAACACAGGCCCAATTATTCTACTGGGGTCGGGTGAAACGTCACCAAGTATCCGAAAAGTATATGACTGGCTCTTTCGCCAGCTAGAGATTCCAACACGTGTGTCTATTCTGGAAACACCTGCAGGCTTTGAACCCAATTCCGACTATGTTGCCGGACAGATTGGCACCTATTTAGAGAAACGACTTCAAAACTATCACCCACAGGTGTCGATTTTGCCAGCACGTAAGCGAGGAACCGAACTCAGCCCCGACAACCCGGCTATTCTGCAACCACTCTACGATGCCAACGCCATCTTCATGGGACCGGGTAGCCCGACCTATGCCGCCCGCCAACTGAACGACAGCCTTGCCTACCACATGTTGCGCACCTGTAACCGCATGGGCACAGCCATCGTCTTTGCCAGCGCAACCTCACTCGCCTGTAGCCAGAAAGTCATGCCCATCTATGAGATTTACAAAGTCGGCGAGGAACTTCATTGGAAAGAGGGTCTGGACTTCTTTGGCGATTATGGTCTGTCGCTCATTTTTGTGCCACACTGGAACAACAACGATGGCGGCAAGGAACTGGACACAAGCCGTTGCTATATCGGCCAAGACCGCTTTCACAGATTGCTGGATATTTTGCCTGATAAAGAGACTGCTGAGTACACTGTTGTGGGGATTGATGAGAATACCGCCCTCATCATTGACCCCGACGAGGAACTTTGCCGCGTCATGGGTCCCGGTGGCGTGACCATTGTGCGTGAATTGGCTGGTAATGTGAATGAGCAAGTCTTTGCGGCTGGCTCCACCTTCTCCTGTCAAGAATTGGGTCCCTTTCAGATACCAAATGCACAGACGGGGATTCCTGCTGATGTATGGTCGGATACCGTTGCGAGGATGGCGGATGCTGCCGAAGAGCGAGCAAGAAAACCCAAACCGAGTGATGAAATCATGGCATTGGTGAGGGAACGCACGGAGATGCGCGAACGGAAAGAGTGGCAACAGGCGGATGTGTTGCGAGCGCAGATCGAGGCAGCAGGGTGGCAGGTGATGGATACGCCACAAGGCCCAGTCGTTGTGGCGAGGGAGTAAATACAGCATGAGGTGAAGAAAATGAGCAGAGGACCGATACAATTGATTATTTTCTCTGGCTTGCCAGGTGTGGGGAAATCACACTTGGCAGAGGAAATTGGATCTAGGCTGCTGATTCCTGTTTTCGCCAAGGACTGGCTAGAGGCAACGCTGAAACGGTCGCAGATGGGTGTAGAGGCAGAAGAGCGCATGGGGTATGCTTCCTATGAACTGCTGACGACCTTGGCAGAACGCCAGTTGATGTTGGGACAGTCGGCCATCCTCGATTCGGTGGCGAGCATAGAGAAGGTGCGTCATGAGTGGCGAATGTTGACACAGACCTATGATGCGCAGTGGCGTGTCATCGAGTGTGTTTGTTCCGATGACGTGATACATCGACAACGACTTGCGGGGCGACAACGCAACATTCCAGGATGGCATGAGCTAGAGTGGGGTGAGGTCGAGCGGGTGCGTGGCTATTTTGTTCCATGGACAGAGGAGCGGCTGGTTGTGGATACGCTCAATCCGCATGGCGACAATGTGCAAGTTGTTCTGAATTATCTAGGTTAGCAGAGGGAACTCATTCGGCACAACCCTACGACCAGTATATTCATATTGGGACGCTATTTGGTGAGGCCATCACTCGAATTCAATATCCAGAGTAGGCAAGGAGCAAGACGATGAATAGGCGACAGTTTCTCAAACTGAGTGCATTGATTGCGTTATCAACGGCATGCGCAAATAATCCAATACAAGACGAAACAGGAAATGGAGACGGAGACAAAATGACGACTGTTTTGGTGATTGGAGCAGGTATGGCAGGTGTGATTGCTGCGAGACAGCTACACGATGCGGGCTATGATGTGACCGTGCTGGAGGGACGTGATCGCATTGGCGGGCGTGTGTGGACAAGCCGTCTTTGGGCAGATGCACCGTTGGATTTGGGGGCGTCTTGGATTCACGGTATACGGCGTAATCCGTTAACGGCCTTGGCAGATGAGATTGATGCAAAACGGATATCAACCGACTATGACAATGCTGTCTTGTATAATACGAATGGCGATGAGGTTGATGATGGCACGTGGGGCGAACTTGAGTCGCTGATGGAATCAGTGATCAAAGCTGCGGGTCGAGCCGCTGATGCCGACATGACACTGCGCGAGGGCATAGAGGCCACCGATATGTGGCATGAACTATCCCCATCGGAGCAACATGCAGTGATGTCTATGGTCAATACGTCCATAGAGCATGAATTTTCCGGCAGCATCGACCAACTGCCAGCCAGAACCTATGATGATGCCGATGCATTTGGCGGCGATGACATCTTGTTTCCTGATGGCTATGGTCGGCTTGTCGAGCATTTGGCACGTGACCTCTCCATTGAGCTTGAACAGGTTGTGGAATCCATTGCCTACAACGACAGCGGTGTGACCGTGACGACGAAGCAACGTTCATTTGATGCGGATTATGTTGTCATAACTGTTCCGATTGGCGTTTTGCAGCAGGGCATGATTGCGTTTGATCCGCCGCTGCCAGACGATACGCAGGCTGCCATTGATGCAATGGGATTTGGGCTGTTGAACAAACTCTATCTGCGTTTTCCGAACGTCTTTTGGGATGATGAAGTTGAGGTGATAAGCTGGATACCCGATGAATATGGCCGTTGGGCCGAATGGTATAACATGGCCTTCTTGACCAAGCAACCGATTCTATTGGGCTTTAACGCCGCCGATTATGCTCGCCAGACCGAATCATGGACGGACGAAGAGATTGTGGCCGATGCCATGGATGTCCTGCGCACGTGGTATGGGGATGACATTCCTGAGCCAGAAGGCTGGCAGATGACACGTTGGGCCAGCGACCCATTTGCCTATGGATCGTATTCCTTCAATACAGTGGATGCGGACAGAGATACACGAGAAACATTAACGGAACCCGTGGGCAACCGCCTCTTTTTTGCAGGCGAGGCAACATCTCTCGACTTCCCTTCTACGGTGCATGGGGCATATCTCTCTGGTGTGCGTGCTGCCGAGCAAATTTTAGAAGGTTAACCGCAGAGAGCGCAGAAGGCACAGAGGTAAAAACAGATGAGGCTGATATGGAGAGAATACATCAATATCGCAAAATACACATTATTGTAATGGTCAGAAAGAGGTTGAACACAAAAAGCTGGACTATAGGGTCACTCCTGCAAAGGCTGGAATCCCCTCTGGTACGACGCTGATTCTTGGCCTCGTAGGAATGGCTTAATGGACTGGTCAAATTGTTCAACCTGTT
>JBCCFC010001351.1:0-3440 GCA_039029935.1 Chloroflexota bacterium | reverse complement strand
CCCAAATATCAACTGATCATCCTTTGGCAGAATACAAGCCGATTGGTGCGCTTTCGACAGCAGAGAAAATAGACATACTGCGTGAGTTAGGGGATCATGAAACAGCCAATGAACTGGCGACCTCACTTGGTGTGCCTGAAACCAAGTCACTTTTTGGACCCGTTACAAATGCGATTCGTCAATGGCGTTCACTCAAGCCTTGGGAATATAGCACACACAGTTTTGGCTTTTTGCCTGCCAGCACACCATCTACTTCGCCCATGCCACTCTACAATGCTGGTCAAATTGAACCAGATCGGTCACTCTATCAGACGGCTGTCACCATTCGCCTGGATAAGCTGCGCGTGGCCGACTATCCCGGCTGGGGAACGCATCACATCCTCTTTGATTTCTCTGCGCGTAATGCTGTGGAGCAAGGACACCAGGAGCATTTGCACTACAACGCCACATTCCGCGCCAATGAAAATCAACAGGCGGGGGTGGTTGGGTTGCCTATTTTTGTGAACCTGAATGTGGGTGAATTGGGCTTGGCCTTTGAGTGCAAAACGATCAATGTTTGGAATGAACGTAGCCGCAAAGCACTGACTATGTTGGATTCCAGTGTCGTGAAACACGGGCTTGAACTGGCAAAGACGGCCCAACCTGCGATTGGACCTCTTTCCGAAATTGCCGTCGCCTTTACAAAATCCATCCTTGAAGCACGTCAAAATGTGTTGGTGCAAGAATTTAAATTGGGGTTAGACTTTGACAGTGCGGTGACTGGTGCGCGCTTGGCAGAGGGGTCGTATTTTGCGGTGCAGGTGGAAGATACATCAACATGGGACTGGTCACAGTGGGCATGGCATCCAAGTCGTGACGAGCTATTAAACCGTGAAAATCCTGAAATGCCCTGCCCTTATAACTATCTGATTTTCCGTGTCAGCCGTCATCAACAGTTTTAGGCTATTCTACAAAATAGATTACCTATGGAAATGCGGAGTTAGCGGGGAACCCTTTGGGTCCTATTGCGGGTCTTACACGAGTAATCCGGCACTAGAGATTGCCTACCCCGCGAGCATTTATTGCTGCGGAATGGCTTTAACGACACAGTAACGAATCATCACCATTGACAGGATTGGAATAGAGTCAGTTTATGCAGAATGTACACAAAAAACGTCGAGCCTGTTTAATTGGCATCCCTCAATATCGCTCAACGGCAATTGGCAACCTCGATGTCGTGCGTACCGATATCACACAGCTACAGATGGTGCTTGAGTCATCTGGCTATCAGGTGGAAACCCATTGTCCCAATCCAGGCGAGCCAGATATGACATTGGGCAACCTACGCAAGACCATCAAAGCTGCCTGTCGGACTGCTACCAGTGGTGAGACGCTACTCATCTACTTTTCTGGGCATGGGGGGCATTTTAGTGGCAAGGATTATCTCATTCCCTCTGATGCGGATTTGATGGATCCCGAAGATTTTGATGACTACTTGTTGCCTGTGGATTTCATTGCCAATGCGGTCCAAAATTGCAAGGCCGAACTGATTCTTTTTCTGGTGGATGCCTGTCGTGAAGGGTTGAAACTCGATGCCAAGGCCATTGCCCTCCATCCTTGGAATGCCCAAGAACGTCGTCTGGCTGATGGACAGTCTTTGGTGACTGTGTTTGCCTGCTCCAAAGGTCAATACGCCCAGTTCTATCAAGCCAACCAGCCTGATGATAGTTATTCGCTCTTTACCAAAGCACTCTGCCATGCACTGGGTACGTCGAACGCTGCCACGATGCTGGGTGATGTGCTAGAAGAGTCCGACAAGATGCTTGATGCGTTGGTGCGTCAACACAACAAAATGGAGCAAAACATCTGGGTGTTGGGCGAAACGTCCGCCACTCGACGAACCTTTCCACAGGTTATTTGTGACGCCACAGTTGACCCAACTTTAGATGGCCCCAATCCTTGGGTGAATGCGATTAGTGCCAGTCGGCTCTGGTCGGATGACCCCTTGACAGATGAATTTAAGGCCATTGCCCTTGAATTTGCAACAACGTGCTGGCGTCAATATCAAGCAATGCGTCGTGTTTTGCCCAATGACCCTTGGGTCAATGAGCAATTACCGATACGTGTACTGGGTGTATTACACAGGCTCACCAGCCAAATGGACAAGTTGACTCTAAGCCCTGCTGAGAGTACCCTGTTGCACCTCGCCCCGATATTGCGTGAGGCGGTGCTTGCCCGTGCCGTCGAGCAAATGGCCGAGTACGATCCCTTGTCAACCAAAGATACAGGCAGCAGTGATGGATTTCGGGCGGTGTTGGAGAAAGTGCATCGTGCTTACCCACGTTTGTTACGAAAAATGGAGCGTTTGCATGACAACAAATATCCTGAAGAAGCCAATCAGGTTGCATTTTGGTTGATGCATTGTTCGCTGTTGCGTGAACCCCGCATTTGGGTGTCAACCGATACAATGGCAGGGTTGTTTGATGGTATGGTGGCCGATGCCCTTGCAGATTTCGCCCAAACCGATATGCCGATGTGCGATGTCTTAAATCAGACGCGACTGCTGGAACTTGCGCAGTGCTGCTATGCGACACCAGAGCGTATCGAACGCACCGACCGCCCGAATGCATTACAAAACCGAGTCCATGCAATAGGGAAAGACTTTGATGAAGACATGATCATTCGTGAACGGCTGCTTGGTTATCTGTTGTTGGTGGCGGGTGCAATGGCAATCGATCCCCGCTATCTGTCAGAGGTGCTGGTCGAACATATTGGTATTTCACATGCACCCTCACTGGATACACTCTTAGCCGAGATTGCGCAGTCACGCTGGGAGCCAGAATCGACAGGTCGGCGGTTGAGAGCCACCTGTACACACTCGGCGTCTGATTATGTATTAACAGAGCATGTTGAGTATGCCAATACGCTCCTTGTGGCTGCGCATCGAGCATCAGAACAGCGTGATTCTGCACCGCTCGCCTTCCTGCCTGTCCGTTTTAGTGCCGATGGTGTACAGCCCAAATCAGTGATGAATGTACCCGCCTATCGAACCCCCCATCTACGTTTTCGCCTTGCGCAGGACCAAGTGTTGGAACTCTTGATGGGTGAACAGCTTTATGGCGACCCGTCATTAGCCATCCGTGAACTGTACCAAAATGCTTTGGATGCCTGTCGCTACGCCGAAGCCCGCCTGACCTATCTCAAAAAAGCAGGGATATCAAACGAACTTGACAACTGGACAGGGGCGATACGCTTTTACCAAGGAACCGATGAGTCAGGTCGCCCTTATATTGAATGTGAAGACAACGGGATTGGGATGGGGGTGCGTGAACTGACCGATATCTTTACTCAGGCTGGACGCCGTTTTGCTGATACGCCTGAATTTAGGTGATTTAGGGGAAAAAATATACCAAAATCAATGTAGGATACGGTGAGAAGCATGATAAACGAGGTAAACTATG
>JBCCFC010001350.1:0-3444 GCA_039029935.1 Chloroflexota bacterium | reverse complement strand
TTGCGGAACTGGTTTTCATTAAAAAGTCAAAAACATTTTTATGAAAATCAATATGCACTCCAAATATTTCCGTTTTTGACTTTTAAAATGTGCGAACCGAGAGTCAGTAAGTGTGCAAACACAATAATTTGCCAAAATCGAAATACACTTATTGACTATGAGCATTATTTTTTCATGTCTATACACAGAACAGACTACTACACTTAAACGATTGCAGAAGTATTATGAATGAATTAAAGCAAGCATTCATCGAAGTGCATAACTACTGGCTCGCCCATTATCCAATGGGGCAGGATAAACCGCGCAAAGATCTGCAAACAGGCATCAATTTATTGATGGAACTGAATAATCCTATTCAGCCACCAGCGCGAACCTTGCCTGTGATCAATCGCTATCTGCCTAGTGCTGTTGAGAAAATAACGACACCGGAATTCGTGCCATTTACACGACTAATTCAGCGGATAGATTCGCATCTATGCTGGGGTGTGCGGCCTGCCAGCTATATCGGAGAAACGTTTACGCAGAATTACGGCTTTTTTCCACTTGCTGGACCTAGCTATGTGGATAAAATTTTGGCGTTTTATCCTTCGCAAAAGGTCTATGCAGGGGTTAGCATTCTAGCACCGCATACGTTATATCCGCGCCATCGACACAAAGCGGTTGAATTTTATGGTGTGCTTTCGGGGTCGGCTTTGTTGCAACAGGGGGATGGCGAATGGCATCGAATGGAGTCCGGTTCACTTGTTCATAATGATAGCGACGTCATTCATGCCATTCAAACGCAAGATGAACCATTGATGACAACGTTTATTTGGATTGGTGATTTGGTCACACCAATTGATACAGATTGTTAGTTAGGACACGAACAAGCGCGAACGAACGCAGATTTTATACGTTACTATCCGCGTTCGTCCGCGCTTGTCCGCGTCCCGTTTCAGAATATTTTCTCATACCGCTGCCAGACTTCAACTTCCTGAAAGCCAAGCTTTAAGTTGAGTGCCAACATCGGGTTATTTTCCTCATTCATGGTAACAATCTGTTCACTATGGTGACGTTGTCCATACGCCACCGCCTTCAATTTGAGCAGTGTTGCAATGCCACGACGACGATGGCTACGAATGACACCAGTCAAACCTGTAAAGAGCTTCTTACGGGTTTCGTCGCTAATCCACAGATTGCTGTAACCCACAAAAGGGCCAACACCATCAGCACTGTCTTTATTTAGCGTTTCATCAACAGCCACCCACCACGCCTCTGGGTCTAGCTCTGAGTCATCCAAATACATTTGTTGAAATTGTTCTAGCGTGATGTCTTGTTTAGGTCCTGCCCCCGGAACATCGCGGTTGATGGCGACACGTAACAGATGGCTCTTGCGCTTCCAATTGGGTTCCAGTTTATAGAGTTCGGCCAGTGTATAAATACGAATGCCTACCCCCCCACTCTGCATCCTGTTCCTTCCAGTTATCAACAGTTGTAATGCGGTAATTCCCAGCGACAAGGTTGGCGGCGTTGGCCGCATTACACACCTCAGCCGCTTCCTCGGCCTCTGAATCAAAGGGGCTTAATTTCTTCACAATATAGTTGGTATTTGACATAATTTTACGCTCCAGTATCATACAAGGCCGCCTCTTTTTTTAGCAGGCTGCGTACAATCACAGTATGATGAATCTCTGAACCACTGTCAAAAATTCGCTAGATACAAGTACATGTTGGCATAGTCTACCATCATCGAGAGAACGCCACAAGCCTCTCCCGCGACCCATATACCCAATCTCAGTGAAACGTATACACCGAATGTTTTAAATGATTCCCTGACTAACTTTTCAACTCTGGAACGAGATGGTATAGTTCCGAATTGATTCATCACAAATGATTAGATTACAAAGGAACAAACATGCAATTATCATTTTTACCAGACGAAGCAACATCAAATTTTGTGGAAGGTTTAACGCTGGGTGTAGAGTTGGGGCTGCGTTGTGCCGAGGTCCGTCTTGTGGATGGGGTGAATGTGCTAGACATGACAGATGCACAGATTCAACAGGCCAAGCAGCAGTTGGATGATCATGGCATGGCGGTATCGGCCATTGCTACACCGTTTTTCAAAACAGCACTGCCAGGACAGGAACCAAGCACAAGTGGACCGCTTCATGGCGCACGTGTGTTAACCTATGAAGATCATGTGGCCCTTTTGACGCGTGGCGTGGAAATTGCGCAAGCATTTGATGCACCTGCCATGCGCATTTTTTCGTTCTGGCGTGACAGCGCAAGAGGGCATGACGATGTCTTCTGGGAGAGTTTGCAGATGGCCGTCGATGCAACCTTGGAGGCTACAGCCGGGAGCGGTGTGACACCTTGCCTAGAAAACGAGGGGGCATGCTTTATCGGAACATCGGCAGAGTTGGCCGAAGTCGCTCGCCGCATCCCGAATACAGCGCTGCAATTCATCTGGGACCCAGGCAACTCATCGTATTGCGGGATGCCACCTCGCTCTGAGGACTTTGCTATCTTTAGCAAACGTATTGGCTTGGTCCACCTCAAAGATGCGCACTATAATCCAGAAACAGGCAAGGCCGACGCAAAATTAATTGGTTCTGGCGATACAAACTTTCACGCGGAACTCCAACGGCTGGCAAGCGTTGACTATACTGGACGACTTACCTTTGAACCTCACTATCAACCCAACGGCGATGGCATCGTTGGAATGCGTGAATCCGTCAACGCCATTCGTCAGATTGCTGATGAACTGAATATATCCTTGAATTAGTAAATCACACAGCACGGCCAAATCCACAAAATAAAATGCCCACTAAAATGTGGAATGAGCACTCTCTAGTGCGGGTTATACATGGGTAAGCTGGTAATAGAGATTGCCGACGCCACGGGTAATTATTTCTAAGGAATGGCCCAAACACAGGGAGATTAAATAGAAATGACGCTTGAACGTGTAACAACGACAACGGTATCTATAGATGACATTGCACAAAACCGTAGCCCAGTTGCCCTTTGGTGGATTCTCACCAACATCATCGGGGGAGCCATAGCGGGTATCATGGCCTTACAGTTCCAATTTCTTGGCGACCTCGTTCTGACAGGTGTCATCATTGGCATCGCACAATGGCTGGTACTCCGTCTCTATCTGCGCAACACACAGGCACTGGCGTGGCTGATTGCATCTGTGCTGGGCTGGGTGGTCGCCAATTGGATCACCAGTAGCCTGCTTGGTGGTGTATTAGACCCGTTGATCCACACATTGACATCATCCGGTATTTTCTGGGAAGTTTTCTGGATCAACGTGGTGAAAACACCTGTCATGTTGGCTCTGTGGTCGATCCCGCAAGCGGCGATACTGATGCAGCGGTCATTGAGTGGTATCCTGTGGATTCCGGTCAGCATCATTGGTGGTCTGCTCATGGGCGCAGCGGGAGTATCGCTCTGTTCAGCGTT
>JBCCFC010001349.1:0-3462 GCA_039029935.1 Chloroflexota bacterium | reverse complement strand
CTATAACAGTAGATTGGAACATTTGAGCCTTTACAAATAAATACTGATATAAAGTACATTCAGATAAAAATCTAAATGAATTTATACCAATTCTTGTTTTCGCTCATATGTTTCCACGAACCGAGAGTACTTTTTAAGAAAAAATAATTTTCGTGTGAGGAATCTCTTAGTAGATGCGACACCATTTTGCCGGACTCATTGACACCATCTAGTCGTTGCGATTTGCGTGTTGAGTGTTCTGTAGACCCTGCCTCTTCATAGAGCGAATCGGCCAAGATGGGTGTATGGACAAGCATTAGAAAGATTTGGGCAGGGCCTGCTGGGTTTTCTAATGCATAGACCAGATTCTGCACCTGTGCATGTTTGTTGACATAGGTCACTTGCTCATCATCACGCCTAAAAAAATTGGCAAACTTGTTCGTATACTGTCCCATATATGATTTTGTTTTTTTCCCTGTAAGGGCTAGATACGTCTTGGCCTGCGCCAAGAGAATCGGGATTTGTTTGATCATTTCGTCCTGATCACTGGGCAAGGTTAGATTGTTAAAACTGATCACAGCCTGTTTGAGGAGATCATAATGGGAACCAGTGTTTCCCGCAGACCCTTCAAGCGTGGGTAAGGTGGGGAACACCTTGTCATAGTAAGTTTTCTGATGAGGGTCTTCGACCCGCTGAATGACGGGGCCACTCGTGGTGTTTTCCGACTGTCCAGTTCGTTGAATCGTCGCCCCGTTCTGTGCCGTTGTTGCTTTTGAGTGCGGGGAAATACGTTGAACCTGTTGTGTGTCCGATTGTGTTGATGACTTATCGAGGACGCGGTCAATCCATGAAGAGTCATATACGGCTTTGAGTACTGGTTTGGGTTGATAATTGGCCTGACGCTCGCGCAGCAATTGCAAGGTCGCCTGTGTGCCAATGGTCTGATGCAAGTGATTGACCTTCCTCGCCGTTCAGTGGCATGGATGGGTCAGTGGCTCGTTGAATCAACCCCGATGGATGGAATGATTGGGTGGATATTGTGTTTGTGTTTGTTCCCGATACAGTTTGTGTGTTCAGCGGTTTATTGTCTAATTTGCCTGTGAATTCTGGCATTGAATGTCGTCCTTTCTTTTGAGACCGTTATCCAGTCAAGCGGTCTTGTTCCTAATCACATCTACTTACCCTCGATTCCTATCATACCACACAATGACCCGTCATTCAACCAGAAACAGAGGGACCCCAGAGGGGATATTTGATAATTGACAGTTAAGTCCATCACCGTTTACACATCATCCCACAAAATACGGCCAAATCCGAGGCTTACCACCGCATAACAATGCAGATGCAAGTCATTTCCGTGCTGGGCCACCAACTTCTGGCGATATTTATGTAGCTGGTTCTCTGCCTCGGTAAACTTGGCCTGCACATTCACCAACGCCTTCAACTCATCACAAGACCGTGTCTTGACATCATCCTCTTTCAATGCCTTGGGGTTCATTGTTCCCTTTTGGGTGGGCACCAGTTCAGTCACCTGATTCAACGGTAGCTGCTTAAACTCAATCAAGATGTCAACCAATCCACCCTCACGCATCCCCGGTCGCACCAACAGTAACAAGTCGCCAAAACTGCGCTCAATGACGGCTTCCGAGTACATCAAGTACATATCGGTATGGTAGAGCAGCATCATAAAAATTGTTTTGAGTGTGCCTTCGTTAAAATCCCGCGCATCCCGTCCATTGTACAACTTGAGCAAATGCGTCTGGGCAAAGAGGCAAAGCGGCTCGATATCCCCTGTCTCAAAGAGTTCATCTGCCGCTGCGATGCCTGCCTCGACCTTGCTGGCATCACTCTCCACACGATGGGTCAACACACGTTCGCTGTAGAGTTGCTGAATCACGAGGTTGGGAATCTCCAAACGTATTTTATTCGCAGGGCCTCGTCCAGCGGGTGTCAATGCACCCAGATGACAGAGAAGCACGGCCAGCCGATCTTTCTGCAAATTGTTGTTCAGCAAATCACGGACGCCAAACTTTTTGCGCAATGTGCGCACAGTGATGGCTCGGTCAAGCGCAAAGGCGTCATCAAGGAGTCCTGAACCCGCCTTATACGCGGCGATATGTCTCAGTTTATGGTCATCCGGCGTCAAATTTTCATCCAGCAATTCCATCGGATATTCTTGCTGCGCTTGAAATTCTTCGAGAAAATAGAAGGCCAAAGTTGGGTTATAGACTTTGGGTACATTCTCGGCTTTGCCTTTGCGAAAATCTTCGATGAACAGAGAGCCATTGTAATAGTTTTCCATCAAGGTCATCATATTTTCAAGCTCACCGTCCTTGTCCTCAATCACGCCTTGCAGTTCAGGGCTATCCAGTAACTGCGCGGCCAACCCACGCAACTCGGTCTGTGTAAATCCGCACAGTTCATTGAGCTCACGCCGCCATGAAATATTCTTAAACGTATTCGCGCCGCTGGTGACATCGCTTAACACAATCGGTGAAACACCTGTCATAAACACACGGTCCAGCCCGTCGCCTGACCCTGCACTCTTCAAATTTTTGAACAACGTCTTGAACAATCCTTCGCCCTTGACCAAATCAGTGTAGCGTTGGCGTTGGGCGACGGTTTCTTCTGCCGTTTTCTGCTTGGGAACCATTAGTACTTCGTTGGCAAAATTATCATATTCGTCGATAAAGAGGTAGAGCTTGAAGCCTGATAGATTCACTGCTGAAACCAACGACTCAAATGTGGAAAAAGCATTGTTGGGGTCGATTTCAATCCTTTTCTCTAGGTTCTTTTCATACTTATCCTGACATTGCTTGCAACGGACATTGAGATGGCCTTTTAGTGATTGCTGAATACTGGCTATGTCACCGCTCACTTCTACTTTGGAAAAGTCCCAACGCATCACCATATACTTGTTACGCATAGGTGTTGGGTCCTGCCCAATCGCCAGATGCCCAAACAGCCGCTCAAAGTCATCTGCCTTGGCAACGTCGTAGTAATTCATCAGCGTGGACAGCCATAGACTCTTGCCAAAGCGACGCGGGCGCATGAAGAGTAGTTCATATCCCCACTCTTCCACAAAACGAATATGGTGTGTTCGGTCTACATACACATAGTCGTTATCAATCATCTTTTCAAATTCACGAATCGCATATGGAAACTTAATCATGTTTCTCCTTGTGCAGGTTGCAGGTTGCAAGGGGCAAGTTGCAAGGGGCAGGTTGCAAGAGGCAGGCTGTATGGGACAGGTTGCAAATACATGCTATGTTTGCTTTTCTTTGAAGAGTATAGCACAAATGGGCCGCGTTGAACAGAGGGTGATGGGGTCAAGTGGTTCGATCCAATCAATCATGCCTTCTTTGATGAGTCCAATTTCGCCACACACAACTCATTGTAGTAAGATACGTGCATTATGGAACTATCAATCATCACCACATTTCTTTCCAAAACAGTCGGGTCTATCTTTGCGCGCATCCTTGT
>JBCCFC010001348.1:0-3474 GCA_039029935.1 Chloroflexota bacterium | reverse complement strand
TATGAAAACGGAGGTTAATACTTATGTCTATGAATAAACAGTTACACGCATCTTGGCATCAAGCCTCTTACAATACATTTATGCAGGAACGGTTGCCCGCATTGTTGGCGGAGCGGTTGCCGTTGGCGAGTTATCGGGTGGAGTCGACGGGGGAGTATACCTGTCAGGTCGTGGTTGCGCTGGATGCGACCGCGAATAACGTGGAAGTGAGCTATGCAGATGTGCCGCAGCCGGATGAGACAGGCATCTTTGTTGTGAATGGGGGGCATTGGACGGTTGTGCCTGTTGCCGAGAACCCTGATGAGCGGCTCGATACAGCGGAGATTGTCTGTGTTGGGGAAATGTTGTATGCGTTTTTTGATGAAAAATTGGGACATGCATCGACAGACCTGCCCTGGGATGAAGAGTTGCTGCGGGCGTGGTTGCCATTGGATAGCTGGATCAGTGATAAGTTTGGCGGACCAGCTAGGGATTTTCAATATGACCGCTATTTCCAATTTTTGGATCGTCCCAACTGGCAGGCGGCGTTTTCGCACACACGGCGTCTATGGGTGACAAACCGCAAGATCAACTTTACGCAGGAGCAAATTGGACGTGTCTGCCCCTTTGAAATGCCAGAAGGACCTAACATGGGGCGCATCTTTAGCATTGCGGTGGGGGCAGAGATTCGTGATGGTAGGCTGATCATTGCTGATGACCGCCCCGAAGCAACGTTAGGACTCAGTGCCACCATGATTCCGTGTATCGAACATGACAATCCCATGCATGTGTTGATGGGGGCCAACATGATGCGCCAGTGGTTGCCCTATGGCGATGGTAGCGAAGAGCCTGCTCTCGTACAAACGGGGCTGGAACCACCCGTAGAGGGCATCTGGTGTGGGCGCAACCTGCTGACGGCTTACATGCCTTGGGGTGTGGATACCTTTGAGTCGGGCATTGTGTTGAGTGCGACAGGGGCCAAGGTGTTGGGTGATCCTTCTGACCGACCTATCGAACCAGGCGATAAACTGAGCAATCGACATGGGACCAAGGGGGTGGTCAGCCGCATCCTGCCCGATGATGAGATGCCTCGACTGGCCGACGGCACACCCATCCACATCATCTTTAACAGCATCTCGCAGCATGTGCGTATCAACTTTGGGCAGATTCGCGAAGCTGTCATCGGTCGTATCGCCCATGCCAAGGGTGAGCCACGCATTGTGCCAGCATTTAATGCGCCCGACATGGTGACCTTGCAAGCCGAGCTACGACGGCTGGGCCTGCGTGAGGATGGCATGGAGATGCTGGTGGATGGTCGCACAGGCGAGGAATTTGACAACCCGATTACGATTGGCTGGGTCTATTGGGGTCGCTTGGTGCATCGTGCGCAGGATAAACTTCTTATTGCAGCGGATGAGGCCAGTGCTGCCAATGCACAGCGTCAAGGTCACTTTGAGCATCAAATCTTACAGCAGGTCGGTGCAACCGCGCTTCTGCGTGAACACTATCAGCTACGCGCGTGGATTCGTGGTGGAGGAACACTCAACACCTTGTCCGATGCAGCAGGGTTGGCCGAGCGGATTGCGAATGGCGCGAAAAATGATGACCTCTATACAGGCAACCCAACGCTGCTCTATTCCGTGTTACAAAAACGGCTGGCCGCAGCGGGGATTCATATGGGGTACGAGTCTGGCTATGGGTATGGCAACGTGCGCTTCTCACTAGAGCGGGCAGACGGGTTGAAATTGGTCAAACCCGTGCGTCATCCTTGGCTGCATGAGCAGACATTGAGCTACGTTGGGACATTTCCTGCGCTGGACGAACGACCATCCATCGCCTATGTCCCGATGTGGTCGTGGCCCAGTCCGCCGATAGAAGAAAACACAGTGCTGCCGGAATATACAGCCGTTGCCCATGCCAATGACAAGCTGGCACGACTGTTGAACGATAATGCGCCCAGCAGCTTGGTGGAGACAGCCCATGCGCAGCTTGAGCAATCTGTACGCACTTACTTTGATACGTTACTACAAGCGGGTGATGTTCACTTTGACAACCGTTTGCTTTTTAGTGTGCGTGCCGTGTTGACACCGGGTGTGGGCATAGGTTGCGATCAAGTCGGGTTGAGTGAAGAAATTGCCTGGTCATTGTTTGGTCCCTTGGTCATGCGTGAGTTGGGTGATCAAGAAGCCGTAAAGAAACGGACAGCCGAGGCGACGCAAACGCTGGACACCATCATGGCGCGGTCTTGGGTCATTCTCAACCGCCAACCAACATCGTTGACAACCATGCTGGCCTTCCGCCCTGTGCGCACGACATCGGGCAGCATCCCAAGCAGCATCCCAAGCAGTATCCCCGACACAACCGTGCGGTTGCATCCAATGGCCTGTCGTCTGCTCGACGCTGATTTTGATGGCGATCAGATAGCCGTGCTTCTGCCCATCACTGAGGCTGGTCAACGCGAGGCAGAAGAACTGCTGTCAATCAAGGGCCATCTCATGCGTGACCATAGCCTGATTCAGCTACTGGCCCCTCGTCAAGAGGCCATGCTGGGGCTGGCAATGCTGACACGCAAACAGGCGGGACGCACAGAGATGGAGCGCAAATTCTTGTTGGGGCCAAAGATGGAATACTCAGAGTCTTTTGTAACACGGGGTGACGTGATCAACGCCTTGACGGGTGTGATGAACCAACACCCAGAAAATGGTCCACACAATGCGCTGGTCACAGCGGCACGACTATGGGCAATGGGGTTTGAGGCTGTTAGCAAGCTCGGTGTCTCTGTGCCACCATTTGCCGAAGGTATTCTGCCAGATGTTACACCACCTGATGAGGCAAAGCCAACCGATGAGGCTCTTGATGTGTGGTTGTCCCATGCCGACCAGTTGACCGAACGATTGGCATCCAGTCGCGATTATGACGGCCCATTGGGTGCGCAATTGATGACCGTGAAAAGTGGCGCACGCGGTGAGATGGGTTCGCTGGCGCAGATGATTGGTGTGCAAGGTGTCATCAACGATGGTGATGGGCAACCACTGATTGTCCGACGTGGATTTAGCGAAGGACTCACACCACCTGAACTCTTTGCGCTGGTCAACAGTGCGCAAGCGCGGGTGAACCAGTATGTGCAGTCATGGACAAATGCGGGGGCGGAATTCAATGCTGGTATCGGTGGCACCAGCTTGCTCCAGCCCCATACACGCAGCGATGATAGCGCACCCAGCTATCATGTGTTTGCACGGGCGCGGCGAGCGGCACAGCCCGGCGTTGTCTTTGCCCGTGCCGCCGTGATGGGTGAGGCCGATTGGCTGGATGATGAGGATACGCGGTTGTTTGTTGGTGTAAGCAGTTAAACCTATAGCGTCGAGAAAGCGATCTGAAGTCGGGCGAGCCATGAGCTGGTCATCAGTATTCGGGACACAATTTCTATAGTGTTGATGTCTCACTCGATTCGAAAGAGGTTTTAATAACAAGACCTATTGGTGAGCTATAATTTGC
>JBCCFC010001347.1:0-3476 GCA_039029935.1 Chloroflexota bacterium | reverse complement strand
TTCGACTCTTCAACTTTTCAACCCTTCCACCATTCAACTCTCACTCCGAGGAATAAATTTATGACGACGAATACAAAAAGCATTGGCAAAGTCCTGTCTACCATGTTGGGGTTGGTGAGTGCTGTGCCAGCGTTGAAGAGGGATGAGATTGGTGCGGAAGAGACCAATGTCGCGGGGCTGGATATGCCGACGTTTGGTCAGGCGGACCGCGCGCCGGAGATGGTCGAAGTCGTGCCGCAAAAAGTGCCGATGACGACGGTGCAACATGCGGATGGGCGCATGAGCCAGTATCCACCTGTTGAGCATTGGGATGACTGGGTGGAATGGGATGGGCGGCTGTGGCCGAAGAAGGTCGCACGGCGTTATATGCTCGTTCCGACGGTCTGTTTTAACTGTGAAAGTGCCTGTGGTCTGTTGGCCTATATTGATAAGACCACGATGGAAATCAAGAAATTTGAGGGCAATCCGGCGCATCCGGGTAGTCGTGGACGTAACTGTGCCAAGGGGCCAGCGACCCATAACCAAGTCTATGATCCAGAACGGATTCTCTATCCGCTCAAACGTGTGGGCGAACGAGGTGAAGGCAAGTGGAAGCGCATCACGTGGGACGAGGCACTGGATGAGATTGCCGGGAAGATGCGTGAGAGTCGCGTGAAACGGCCAGATGGCATCATGTACCATGTCGGTCGTCCAGGCGAAGATGGCTACACAAACCGCTGTATCACGGCGTGGGGTGTAGATGGTCATAACAGCCACACCAACATCTGTTCAGCGGGTGCGCGCACGGGCTACGCACTCTGGGGGGCATTTGATCGCCCTAGCCCAGACCATGCCAACGCCCGCGTCATGCTGCTCATCTCCAGCCATCTGGAGACAGGCCACTACTTCAACCCACATGCCCAACGCATCATCGAGGGCAAGATGGATGGAGCCAAGCTCATCACAATGGACCCACGTCTGAGCAACACCGCCAGCATGAGTGATGTGTGGCTACCAACATGGCCGGGGAGCGAGAACCATGTGCTGCTGTCGATTGCCAACTACCTGATCCAAAATGACCGCTATAACAAAGAGTTTGTGCGTCGCTGGGTCAACTGGGAGGAGATGCTGCAAGCCGTTGTCGATGGTCATCTTGAAATCAACAGCAATGACCTGCGTGAGCAAATTGTGCAGAATCCAAAAGACTATGCCTTGGTGGATGCCGTTCTTAAAGATTTGTATGCGGAGTTTACCTTTGAGCGCGCCGCTGAGGAAGCACAGATTCCTATCGACCGTATTGAAGAAACGGCTGAATACATTGCAAACTGTGAGGGTAAGTTAGCCACGCACACATGGCGTAGTGCCAGTGTCGGTAATCTGGGTGGCTGGCAGGTGTCGCGCTGTCTCTTCTTCCTCAATGTGTTGACGGGCAGTGTCGGCAACAAGGGTGGTACTTCGGGCAATAGCTGGAACAAGTTCACGCCCAAGGCATTCAAAACACCACCGGGACCAGATACATGGCAAGATTTACATCTGCCCAACGAATGGCCCTTTGCACACTATGAGATGAGCTTCATCTTGCCGCACTTCTTGGAAGAAGGACGTGGTGACATTGATGTTTATTTTAGCCGTGTCTATAATCCGATGTGGATCAATCCAGACGGCTTTATGTGGCTCAAGCACCTCCGCAATGAAGACACCATGAAGTGCCACATTGCCATGACACCCACATGGAACGAATCCGCATGGTTTGCCGACTATGTGTTGCCAATGGGTCACGCCAGCGAACGTCATGATCTCATGAGCCAAGAGACACATTCGGGTCAGTGGATCGCCTTCCGTCAGCCCGTGCGTCGTGTTGCACTGGAAAAGTTGGGGCGCCCTGTGAAGTTCACCTATGAGAGCAATCCAGGCGAAGTGTGGGAAGAGAATGAGTTCTGGATTGAACTATCGGCACGTATGGACCCTGATGGCAGCATGGGTATCCGTCAGTGGTTTGAAAGCCCCTATCGTGAGGGCGAGATTATCACCATCGACGAATATTACCAGTGGATTTTTGAGAACAGCGTTCCAGGGTTGCCCGAAGCGGCAGAGAAGGAAGGGCTGGAGCCATTGGCCTATATGCGCAAATATGGCGTCTTTGAGGTGACAGCGGAAAATTATGTGCCCTATGAAAAGGTTGTGAAGGGCGTTGATCTAACTGTTGAACGCTCGCTCAACGGCTCATCGGTGGTGCAGGTCGATGACCGCAACCATGTGTATAAGGACGGCAAGCCTGTCGGTGTCGCCATTGATGATGTTGTGCGTGAAGGCTTCAAGACACCGAGCAAGAAGCTCGAACTCTTTAGTCCAACCATGCATAATTGGGGCTGGACCGAGCGCGAGTATACCATTCCTTGGGTACTCAAGAGCCATGTTCATCCAGACCACATCAACCGCAACAAGGGCGAGATGTTGTTGCTACCAAACTTCCGCTTGCCTACGCTGATCCACACACGCAGTGCCAACGCCAAGTGGCTCTACGAGATCAGCCATAAAAATCCAGTGTGGATGCATCCATCTGATGCGCGTCGCTTGAGTGTGGTAACGGGCGATCTCATACGCGTCGAAACTGAAATTGGCTACTTCATCGACCGTGCCTGGGTTACAGAGGGGATCAAACCCGGTGTCATCGCCATGAGCCATCATCTCGGTCGCTGGCGTCTGCAAGAGGACGTGGGTGTTAATCCAGGCATGTCCAATCTTGTGGAATTGCATGAGGACGGCAAGGGCGGGCATGAACTTAACATCATTTATGGTGCAAGGCCCAGCGAAACCTTTGACCCAGACACCAGCCGTGTGTGGTGGGAGGATGTTGGTGTGCATCAAAACCTGACCCATGCGGTGCATCCAGACCCGATTAGCGGGGCACACTGCTGGCTGCAAAAGGCGGTCAACGTGCGCAAGGCGGGGCCGAATGAAAAGCATGGTGACGTGTGGGTGGACACCAACCGCTCGATGGAAGTCTACAACGAGTGGAAGGCGTTGACGCGCTCGGCCACCTATCACAGCCCAGATGGGACACGGCGTCCTGCTTGGCTCAAGCGGCCACTCAGCCCGACGAAAGAGGCGTATAAGTTGGGTGAAAATCCGTTTGATTTGGTGAAGGCGTAGGTAGCAAACAGGACCATAAAAAATGCCAGAGTGTTGCAACACTCTGGCATTTTTTATGGTCCTGTTTGTTTGGACACTGGTTCAGTTAGGTATGATGAATATAAGGGAGAGCAATCAAGCAATTCGCTATCGTGTTTTTAACTTGTTGGAAACAGACTGAATACGCGAGAGTTGTTGCCAAGAGAGAGCATCAGAAAGAATCCCAAGAGAAACAGAAGGCATTCAGGACTCTGCTTATTTCACTTAGGCCGTTCCACAAAATAAATTACCCACATATTTGTGGAGTTAGGCATTCTCTATTACACGCAGTAGACCGCAGTAGGGGTAAAATACCCCCAAGGAGG
>JBCCFC010001346.1:0-3477 GCA_039029935.1 Chloroflexota bacterium | reverse complement strand
TTAAAATCAGTGCCAAGGTAAATAGTTTCTTTTTCATTATAAAAGCCTTTTAGCCCTGAAACCTCGCAACGGAATTTGTCATTAATACCAAACTGCAAACACATATTGCCTTGCGTCGTCATCACGACAATAGGTTGGGGAAAATTAATTTCGTATTCAGTATTGGCGCCTATCCATAACAATAAACTAAAGATTAGTTCTACCATGGCATTCTCCTGAGTTCGATATTACAAAGAATAGTCAAAACTATATTATTTGTCACATCTCTGTAACAATTAGATAGCCTGGCTTATGCCAAATAAATCAATTAGTGAAGTTTGATAGTTGAACCGATTTGCAGATCAAGTAAATCACCTGCATCTCCCTGATTAATAGCAATTTCCAGTAAGTCATTTGAATTGATGTACCAAAATACAGTGCCAGGCTCAACTTTTCCAAATGTTTCCGCATAAGCGATTTGCTGGCTGTTTATGATTATTACACTGTCAAGCGCAACGCTACTAGCTTGTATTCCGGTCATACAGTTACCAAAATGATCAATATAAATCACTTCAAAAAGATTATCTGGCCAGCCTCTTCCATCATGCCAATCTATTTTTTCTCCCGAAAAACTATCATTATTGGCTATGTATGCGCATGCAGGCGCATATATATCTCGTCCATGAAAACTATTTGAAATATTGCGTTTGTCGTTGTTGATTAGCCAGCATGTTACATCAGCAGCAGACTTAATTATTTGATCAAATAAACCATTATCAGGTCCCACGAACCAACGCTTATCAGCATTTACTACAATGGGTTTATCGATATATGTTCCAACACCCGGATCAACTACAGCAAATACAATGCTATTCTCAGGGATATGTTCTATTAATGATGTGAGAAGATAGCTACTGGCCTTGGGATTATTACGCGGTGCATCGGCTATTAAATTGATAATTTTTTCTTGTGGTGCAATCTCGGCTATGACGGATTCTACTTGCCCAATATAAGGTCCGGCTAATCCATAATCTGAAAATAAAAATATCATTGCATCAATTTAGGCAAGCAATATTTAATTAACAAGGTTTTTTATCATTCAGGATAAATTATGAAAAGTAAGTTTAGTTTTCAACTACATTCTAGCGCCACATCTCTCTCGGAATATATCGCTTTGTACACCCATCTACTCTCGCGGTATACATTCCATCCATGGAAATCGCTGTTCTTACGCATCCATGCGCTCGCAGTATACAGTACATGTACATAGCACCGCTCCGGACATCCTGTCCTCTCGCGGTATACACTCCATCCATGGAAATCGCTGTTCTTGCACTATCACAGATTTGAATATATGCGAATATCTGCATTCATATTAATACAGTAAGAAAGGCGCGGGTAGATGACTCAACAAAAAAATATTATAATCTACACGGATGGTGGGTGCGATCCTAACCCCGGTTGTGGTGGTTATGGCGTGGTTCTGCTCTATGGCCCTCACCGTAAAGAACTGTCTGCTGGTTATCGTTTAACCACCAACAATCGCATGGAAATTATGGCGACTATCCGAGGGCTAGAAGCACTCAAAGAACCATGTAATGTGACCATATACAGTGATTCATCCTATGTTGTGAACGCAATTCAAAAAGGCTGGATGGCAAACTGGAAGTCAAGCGGCTGGCGGAAGAAAAATAAAATGGTCCTCAATCATGATTTGTGGAAACAGCTAGATGCTCTCTGTCAAGTACATCATGTTGACTTTATATGGGTCAAAGGACATGCAGATATTCAGGAAAATGAGCGCTGTGATGAATTAGCAACATTGGCCTTGCAATCTGAAAATTTGTTGGTTGACGATGCTTACGAGGCAATTTCCGATATTGACCCTGCGTTGATCAAAAAGCATAAAAATCCAGCCCGGCGTATCGGGGGCGCCAGCGATAAATCACATATCAAAATTACCCAAGAGGGTCAACCTTGTCGAAAATGCGCAACACCTGTTGTACGAAAAACACCGAAGAAGAAGCCAAAATCAACACAATCCTATTATTTTGAATATTATTATCACTGTCCAGGTTGCCAGACCATGTATATGGTAGAAGAGGCAAAGATATCAGTAAATACGTTATCTTTATTTTAGATGAGGCGAGGTCAATAATAGTGCCTACTGTACCATCAGCCCGGCCTGCTCACCTGCATGATAACTACTTCTGACCAACGGCCCACTCTCGACCCACTTAAATCCACGCTGCATACCCTTTTCGTGTAGCCACGCAAACTCATCCGGTGTCCAATATCGCTCAATCGGCAGATGAAATTTACTCGGTTGCAGGTACTGCCCCATCGTCATGATATCAACATCATGGGTGCGCATATCATCCATTACCTGTAAAATTTCATCTTTGGTCTCACCCAAGCCCAGCATGATGCCTGATTTGGTGAGCGAGGAAGGGGTCATGGCCTTGGCCTGTTGCAGCAGTTCCATCGAGCGCATGTACTTGGCCTGTGGGCGGACGGTACGATAGAGACGGGGTATGGTCTCTGTATTGTGGTTGAGAATCTCCGGCTTTGCATCCATCACAGTTTGCAGGGCATGACGGTCGCCTTTGAAATCAGGAATCAGCACTTCGATGGTGCAACCTTCATGTAACTTGCGAATCCAATTGATACTCTCCGCAAAGACCCACGCACCTCCGTCCTTCTGCTCATCACGGTTCACACTGGTCAATACAGCATGTTTCAACCCCATCGCCTGCACACTCTCAGCCACACGGCGCGGCTCATCAGGGTCCAACGCACCCGGTCGCCCCGTCTTGATTTTGCAGAACCCACAGCTACGCGTACAGGTGTCACCCATCAACAAAAAGGTGGCCGTACCACTGCTCCAACACTCACCGATATTGGGACACATCGCCTCTTCACAGACGGTGTGTAGCTGTTTGCCACGAAATAGCCCTTTGAGTTCATTATATTTGCCACCGCTGGGCAGGCGGACTTTGAGCCAGTCGGGACGCCGTTGTCGCTTTGGCTTGGGAGATGTCGTTGGCAATACAGGGATTGGGTCCAACTTGATGGTCCCAAATTGTGTTTTTGTTATGTTACTTATAGTCATAAATTGTTGCTAATCTTGCTGGCTTGCTTCAAGTTGTTTTTGAATCTGGATGACTTCATCAATGTCTAGTTGTGTAATGGCGGCAATCGATTCAACCGAAATTCCCTGTACTAAGGAGTTTCTAATCACATCCCGCTTTTCTTCTTGACGACCTTGGTAGACACCCTCTCGCAGTTTTGACCACATCATAGAGTTATGATAAGACTCATTGTCCATAAAGTGTTCGTATTCCCGACGCTTTTCTTTATCTAATGCCATATAGGCCAGCTTCTTAGAGGCTGTCTGGATATGTTCAGATTTAAATTCGGGTTCTACTTTGCTATTTTTGAGCATATACACCCATTCATCCACATCGCTGTTGACTTGACCCCAAAATTTTCCGACAC
>JBCCFC010001345.1:0-3481 GCA_039029935.1 Chloroflexota bacterium | reverse complement strand
TAGGAAAGGATAAACCAGTATCACAGATTGGTTATCTGTGACGCAGGTAGCCAACCTGCGATACTATCCTTTGTCCTTGCATAGGAAAGGATAAACCAGTATCACAGATTGGTTATCTGTGACGCAGGTAGCCAACCTGCGATACTATCCTGTGTCCTTAACATAGGAAAGGATAAACCAGTATCACAGATTGGTTATCTGTGACGCAGGTAGCCAACCTGCGATACTATCCTTTGTCCTTTCATGTCATCAGATGCGTAGCCAGACCTTCGGGAGGTGACGAACAATGACGTGTGCTTTCCGAATCCATCGTCGTCACCTCCCGAAGGTCTTGCTCAAGATAGCAGGTTGCCAAATTTGTTATTACAATTCCTGCAAGATAGCATTCGTCACAGGATTCAACTCATGGAGATCAGACTCCTTGTCCATGCTGGCGACCATGTAAATTGCATTGAGCAGTTGGTCGGTTGCAACATGACGACCGTTTTTCTGTTTCTCCAATACCTGAGCAATCAAGCGTTGGCGATATTGATCCTCCTCACTATCCCTTGGCCCATAGTGGCTATTGATGATTTGAACCAACTTATCTCTGGAGAGCAAATCCATTTGGACGCGTAGACAACGACGCAGAAAGGGCGCAGGCATCTCACGCTCATCATTGTTGGTGATGACGATAATAGGAAAGGCATGACAGGCCACCTTGCCGCGTACAATGAGTATCCGATCTTCACCATCGTGAGGAAACACATGGATTGTATGTTGCTCATCGGGTAAACGGGCTAACTCTGGAATCTCAAATTCGCCATCTTCAAAAATATTGAGCAAATCATTGGGCAGGTCAATATCGCTCTTGTCAATCTCGTCAATCAACAACACACGTGGTTTCCTGCTTGGTAATAGCGCTGTTCCCAATGGCCCCAGACGGATATAGCGGCCAATCTCTGGCGGCTCCGTGATATTTCGGTCACGGTTTAGGTTTGCCTCTTGCAACCGCCCAATGGCATCATAACGATAAAGCGCATCTTGCATCAGCGTTCGCGATGTAATCGACCATTTCAATACCTTGCCCAGCATCAATTCATGCGCAATGGCATAGGCCAAGGTCGATTTCCCCGTCCCCGGTGGCCCTGAAACCATCAATGGGCGGCGTAGATATAAGGCGGCATTGACCATCTGTATGACATGTGGATCAAGCAAAAAGGATGTATGGGGATGGCTGCGCTGATGAATGTCTGGTCCCAAACGCCGTGATAAACTGTCTTCTTCGGGGATAGTGCGTTCAATGATGGCTTTATTGTGAAAATGTCGCCAATGAGGTGGTGGTGGCAACCTGTCCAAAATATCGTCGTGTGGTATGCCTTCACCTTCAAATATGTGCCAAGTTGTATCCATGATGGTTTTCTCCTAGTTTGAATATGGTGCTTGGAATCGTGATACATCAGTCATGCTGTGATGACAGCTTGGAGCATCCCATAACAAAATGATATTGTGTGCTGCATCAAAATGTGTTTGACCTGATAATGCTTTTAATTGCGCGATTTGCAGTGTTTGGTAGAGTGTTGAGAGTGGTGCATTTTCGACAATTGCTTTGATTGTTTCACATATGTCGTGTTCACTGCGTTGAAATTGTTTACACCGACGAGGCAGAATGACAATAGGAATGCCGGAGTCCAAAATAGGTGCTAAAATTGCTTCTAACTGCTTTTGTGTTGGCGCAAACCCCAATCCTATACATACAATGTCATTGTCAAGTCGCCATTGAGAACGTAACTTCTGCTGTTCCTCTTTTGATATTTTTTTGCTAATGTGCCATTGGGTATGTGCTTCATGATGAATATCCACTGTGTCAGGTAGCTGTTTAAGTAGATTCCAACGAGATATCCAGTGAGTATAACCAACAGAATTGTTGGAACGTTGTGATAAATGAAATATAATAGGATAATCCACACCATATGGGGTGTCACAAGTTTCAGCGGCTGGATTCGCCCAGCGTTGGATATGCAAGGCTGAGTTTGTTGGCCATAAGCATAACAATTCATTTGGCAAAAATACTTCTAATATGAGATTATATTCACGCCACTCAAAGCTATGCTTCTCAATGATTTGATGTAACACAGGCTTTAAATCATTGAGTGAAATACCTCGGTCACCACTTTTATAGCATTTCTGTCCTATTGAGCTATTATAAGGACGGAACTCAATATCGACATGATAGCGGCTCTTCAGCATTTCGGATGGTTTTGTGGGTGGGATTTCATTGCCACCCGGGTAAGAAATTTTGATGTTCAGCGATGCCATGCCTGTTGGCATACCTACAAAGTTATTCACAATGGGGTTGGATGATAGCTTGATGATTTTTGTCTGTATGTCTGTAATCTGTTGTTTTTCTGCCTCAATTTGATTAAGCAAGCTAAGAGGATATGCACCTGATTCATAGTGCGCAGCATTTAACTCCAGCTTTCGTAAATTTTGTTTGTGTCGGTGCAATAAAGTTTTATAATGCTCAGTTTCTTCGCCAATCTCTGCATCAATTTTTTCTAGCTTGTTAGGCGTTATGCCCGCCGTTATAGCAGTTGTAACCACAGGCGAGATCGTGGCCTGAGATAATTTGTCGTGTCTAGCTTGGAGTTCGCGACGCAAAACATCCAATTGAGTGGCTGAACAAGTACGGATTTCATGGTGAATGACTTCCTCTGACCAGAGTCGTAGATAGTTGCTGATAGTATCATGGGGTGTCTCACGAGCCAATTGCTCGACAAAGGCGATGACTGGATCATGACCTTGGAGAGGTACTGCACAGTCCCATAAATCGAGCAGAATCTTTCGTGTCGTTGGCAGATAGGTGATGTGTTTTTGTGTAATGGACTGTCGGTACATCTGTTTGATCGTCTTTTCATCAACACCTGATTTACCCACCAAACAGAAAAATTTGGCACGCCAAAAGTGTTGTGTTGATGTGTAATTTTCACCAAATGTATCTATGATTATGTCGAGCTTTGCTTTATGATATGCATCCTTCAACACTGCATACCAGATTTCTTCTGCGCTATGATTCCAATTAATGTGTCCATAACTCAACCCCGCATCCACAATCACAATCTGGATTTTTACATTTTCGTAGGAAATTTTTGCAAATTCACGCCCAATTTCTGGCAATAAAAATTCAATGATATCGTTCACAAAACAACCCTTCTATTGACGGATTTTAACACCCTCATGCTGGCACTAATTCACCCAATGGCTCTGTCATCATCTTCTCTAACCCAAACTCAGCCCTGTCAGTCGGTGCATCATCACCCATAGGCACAAGCTTCACGCTATGATGAAATTTAGACTGTTGATCCCGTTGCTACAGAGATAAAAGCCAGTTCAAATGTGGAACTCATCTGCTCTTTCGTTGCCTCTAAATCTATTTGTTGATTTATCGCTCTTTTTCTAACTGGGAACCCATTGTGCTATGTCTTTCTGTGCAATCATAAAC
>JBCCFC010001344.1:0-3490 GCA_039029935.1 Chloroflexota bacterium | reverse complement strand
GCCCGATCTCAGCCAACGACAGGTGAGCACACTAGGGCGACCGCAAGGGTACGCCCCTGCGATAGTGTTTAATATCTATTTGACCATTACATTATAATAAATAATTTCATTCTAAAGATAAAATACAATGTCCAAATTAGTCATTGTCGAATCACCGACGAAGGCCAAAACCATTCGCGGCTATCTGCCACGCGGATACACCGTCGAGGCCAGTATGGGACACATACGAGATTTACCCGCGTCGGCCAGTGATATTCCAACAAAATATAAGGGAGAAAGCTGGTCACGTCTGGGTGTAAATATTGAGGGTGATTTTGACCCTATCTATGTTGTACCCAAAGAAAAAAAGAAGACGGTTAAAAAGTTAAAAGACCTGCTCAAAAATGCAGATGAGTTGATTTTGGCGACTGATGAAGATCGCGAGGGGGAAAGCATCGGTTGGCATCTGCATGAGGTGCTCAAGCCCAAAGTACCTGTCAAACGCATGGTCTTTCATGAGATCACCAAGGCAGCCATCCAGAATGCGCTGAATGACACACGCGAAATTGACCAATCACTGGTACAGGCGCAGGAGACAAGGCGTATCTTGGACCGACTCGTGGGTTACACCGTGTCGCCATTGCTGTGGCGCAAGATTGCACCCAAGTTATCGGCGGGTCGTGTTCAGAGCGTGGCCGTGCGTCTACTCGTGCTGCGTGAACGGGAGCGTCTGGCATTTCGGTCAGGAACCTATTGGGACCTGAAAGCGCATCTCAATAAGCGCCCTGACCAGCCCAGTCATCGTTTTGAGGCGCAGCTATGGTCAGTCGGGGGGACACGCGTTGCCAGCGGGCGTGATTTTGATGAAAACACGGGTCGCATTGCGGAAGGCAAAAATGTTCTCCTGCTTGGTGAGGAAGAAACAACCAAGTTGCGTGCGCGTCTACTCAAGGGGCAGTGGCAAGTCACCGATATTCAAGAGCGGAGCAATACACGTTCACCATCGCCACCCTTTACGACGAGTACACTGCAACAGGAAGCCAATCGCAAGCTGGGCATGGGCGCACGTGAAACCATGCGCGTGGCGCAGTCGCTCTATGAAAATGGCTACATCACCTACATGCGTACTGACTCGGTGCATTTGAGTGATGAGGCCGTCAACGCGGCCCGTCGCCGTGTCGTCGAGCTATATGGTGAGGAATATCTCATCCAGAAGCCACGCCATTACAAGAATAAAGCGAAAAATGCACAGGAAGCGCACGAGGCCATCCGGCCATCGGGTGACCAAATGCGCCCTGTCAGTCAACTGCCATTGACGGACAGAGAGCGCAGTCTCTACGATTTAATCTGGAAGCGCACGGTTGCCACGCAGATGGAGAATGCACGTCTGCGTTCAACAACAGCGACCATTGCCGTCGATGATGCCATTTTCCGCGCCAATGGCCGCACAGTGGTCTTTCCAGGTTTCTTTCGTGCCTATGTCGAAGGGTCGGACGATCCAGAGGCTTCACTAGAGGATCGTGATGCACCTTTGCCACCGCTGGTTGTTGGTGAGGTTGTCGATTGTCGTGATCTTGATGCGATTGGACATGAAACTAGACCACCAGCACGCTTTACTGAGGCATCGCTGGTCAAGGCATTGGAATCGGAAGGTGTCGGGCGTCCCAGCACCTATGCCAGCATCATCGAGACTATCCAGAATCGGGGCTATGTCTTCAAACAGCGTAAAGAGCTAGTGCCAACCTTTACCGCCTTTGCTGTGACTGGGTTGATGGAAGAGCATTTCAACGATCTCGTTGATCTGAAATTCACGGCCAACATGGAACAGCAGTTGGATGAAATTGCTACGGGCGAGATGGACTGGCTGACCTATCTGCAACGCTTCTACCGTGGTGAAACAGGGTTAGAGGAGCAGGTCAAACAGAAGTCCGAGAGTATTGATCCACGCTCGGTCAGCGGTATTGTGCTTGAAGGTATTGATGCGCAAGTGCGTATCGGCCAGTTTGGGCCATTCTTGCAAAAGGAAGTTGAGGGTGAGGTGCTGCGGGCCAGCTTGCCCGATGGCATCCCACCAGCGGATTTGACCCAAGAGTTGGCTGATCAACTCTTTACACAAAAGGCTGATGGTCCTAAAGAGTTGGGTATTGACCCTGAGACGGGCATTCGTGTCCTGCTCAAATCAGGCCCCTATGGTCCTTATGTGCAGTTGGGTGAAGAGGGTGAAGACCCTAGTCGCAAGAAGCCTAAGCGCACGAGCCTGCTCAAGGGCATGGAAGCCGATAATGTCGATTTGACCTTGGCACTCAAGCTGTTAGGCTTGCCCCGTACCTTGGGGGAGCACCCAGAAAGCGGCAAAACAGTCCGCGCCAGTGTCGGGCGCTTTGGTCCCTATGTCGTGCATGACAACGTGTATGCCAGTATCAAAGCCCCGGATGATGTGCTAGAAATCGGGCTGGAGCGTGGTTTGCAGTTGCTGGCAGAAAAGGCCGCACGGGGTAGCCGCAGCAGTAAGAGCGTCCTCAAGGAGTTGGGTGAGCATCCTGATGGCGGCAACATGCAGGTGTTGAGTGGTCGTTATGGCCCGTATGTCAAGCATAATCGCACCAACGCCACCTTGCCCAAGGATACCAAGCCAGAGGATGTGACGGTGGAGATGGCGATCAAGTTGATTGCAGAGAAGGCAGGGTCAAAGAAGACGACGACTCGGAAATCAACTGCGAAGAAGTCAACTGCGAAGAAGTCAACTGCGAAGAAGTCAACTGCGAAGAAGTCAACAACCAGGAAGACTACTACAAAAAAGACGCCTGCTAAGAAATCGACTGTGAAAGAGGCGTAATTACTATTTTGATAGAGATGAGGAAGCCGGGGTTCACCAGACCTCGGCTTTTTCTATGCAAAAAAATGGGCGTGGCTGAAATATGCTTCAGCCACTTAGTGAGACCAGCTTACGTTAAAACACGAGCGGTGTCGTCCCCTAAATTAGGACAATTTGTGGAAAATTGTAATGTTCAGATAGAGGCTGAATAAGGATAGTGTGCCATCCCTATTCGTGTCAAAGGTGTTGGACACGAATAGGGACGGCACACTATCCTTGTTGCAAGTTGTTTAACGTGTCCTTGATGACTACAGAATTTGTGGAAAATTTAGAGCTTCTATGTGCCGATGTTGTGTAAGACGTCTCTGGAAGCCGGTTCCAGACCGAAATCCGCGCTCGATCATGCTCGGCAAAATACTTTAACTCGGAGAGCAGACTATCGGTGCGTTTTGATAACAGACGACGAAGGATGCCACCAAATAGCTGTTTGAATACAGGCATCAAGGTGATTTCAACCTCAATGCAAACCTCGGCATAATTAGGGCTACGTGGCTCCACACACCAACGGTTGTCAATTCTCTTGATAAAAAATGGGGTCTTTGGATTTTTTGACCAAAACGCCAGTTCACGGTTTTGTGTATCATAATGGTGAATGATATCAACAACCTCACCCATACCCGTCACATCGCACACTCG
>JBCCFC010001343.1:0-3496 GCA_039029935.1 Chloroflexota bacterium | reverse complement strand
GATATACTACAGCGGATTTGGGACGGGGAAAGGATTTGTGTCTCATCGCGCAAGAAATCCGTTCGGTTCCCAAATCCGTTGTAGTATACCTTCCCATTTGACAGAAAAAGAATTATTCGTATAATCGTTAGAAATCTAACTATTTTACACCCAACAACTATGCGTAGGCTCATATTCAGTACGTGTGCAAACGCAATAATTGACCCGTGTGAACTCATCGATTTGCACACTTTTTTGATATGAGCGTATGCGTATTACCAATGAATTGATTCAGGCAGAGCAAGATATTCTGCATCGTGTCGCCGATTTACCCGTCAATCTATCGGCCCTTGCTGTTGCGTCCAACATCTGGCGAGCCAGCCAGTCGTTTCGGCTTACCCTAGAGCGAACCGTGCTACGTGAGTATGAACTCACGTGGTCGAGCTTTTCGACACTCTTTATCATTTGGGTGTGGGGACCGATTGGGATGTCTGCCATTGCCGAGCATCAATTTGTCTCGCGCCCGACTGTGACCAGTGCGGTGACGCAGCTAGAAAAACGAGGCTATTGTATACGCCAAACGGCAGCACAGGAAGCGGATACACAACGAGATCGGCGCACCGTTCGTGTGGCACTGACAGAGACAGGACGCACATTGATTGAGGAAGTGTTCCCCAAGTTTAACCAAGGGGAAGCGGATTTTGTCAATCCACTGACACCAGAAGAGCAGGAAACATTGGCTTATTTATTACGAAAATTGGTCAGCGAGAATAAGCAAGCATGACGCCAAAAATTATGCTCATTCTGAGCGAAAACTGGACCATCGTTCATCCGCAAGAGTTGAAGACCCTTGTCGAATGGGCCGTTATCGCAGAGAGTTGTGGGATTGATGCGCTGATGTTGAGCGACCACATCTCGCTTGGACCCAGCGCAGGTGAACGCGGCATTGAGCCAAACCCACGCGCCTATGCTGCCCCAGGCAACCAAGACCCAGCCACCCCTTGGCCGGACTCACTGCTGCTCTTTAGTGCCATCGCCGCCCGTACCAACAGAATTCGCCTCTTTTGTGGAGCCATTATTGTCCCATTGCGTCACCCTGTTCATCTAGCAAAACAACTGGCAACATTGGACTGTCTAGCCGAAGGAAGGTTGATTGTCCAGCCAACAGTGAGCTGGCATAGCGACGAGTATGAACATCTTGGTGTGCCGTTTCATCAGCGTGGCAGGCTGTTGGATGAGCATTTGACCGCATGGCAGTTGCTCTGGGGTGAATCACCCGCATCATTCCAAGGCAACCACTATCAATTTGAGAATTGTTACCTGGTCCCCAAGCCCTATCGTGATGGTGGCCCTACTCTGTGGTTTGGCGGTCAATCCATGCACCCACCGCTCCTACGACGCTTGGTCCACTATGGACAGGGCTTTCATCCATTTGGTCAGCCATCTGCCGAAGACATGCGCCTACTATCCGAAGGCATGTCAGGGGCAGGGCGTGACATTTCTGAACTTGAGTTGGTCGGTGGCATTCGGGCGACCTTCCCAAACAATGATACGCCTGCCGACTTGAACATCGCACTTGAATCCATTCCGCCACAAATTGAACAAGGTTACACCACCTTTTGTGTCAAGCCAAACCAGTTTATTGATGATGCCAGCCAGTTTACCCGCTTTTGTGAAGAGCTTGTTGCAGGCTTTGCAAATTTATGAACCGCAGAGAGCGCAAAGAACGCAGAGGGTTTTTAGAGAAAACCACCGAATCAATTCGGTGTCTATTATAGAAAGTACACTGAAGTGTACTGTAATATTACCGAATACAACTGAACACAACCTGTTTCAACAGGTTTTCTGTATTAGCATGGGATTTGCAATCCCATGAAGTTTATTTTGCAACAACTCTCTTTTTCATTGGTGGCGGTCAAATGTGAATTGAAGATAACATAGTTAATGAGCGACTGGTTGCACCCATAACAGGATGCAATAAGCATCTCTGACGTTGCCAGCCGTGTATAGAGGAGAAAACAAGATGTCAACAACCTACAAACGCATTCGCACGTTATTTCCAGATCATCTGAGCTTGGCGCGAGGCAAGTACATCCCAGGCTATCTGGCCGAGGACGGTGCGCGCTTCTGTATTACGCTCTTTGCACTGACCTATGACCGTGACATGTGTCCAGCACCGGGCGCACGACTGCTACAAGGGCTACCTGACTGTGACCTTGACTTTGATGTCAATGACATTCGCCCAAGCTGGCAACCCAACACGGGCATTGTCGTCGGCGATCTCATGTTTCACGGCGAGCCGCTGATGATTGGCCCACGCAATGTCCTCAAAAAGGCGATTGCCGATTGGAACGAGATGGGCTATCAGGTCAAGGTAGGGATTGAATTGGAGGCTTTTGTACTACAGCGTGATGGTGACGGCGGTTGGACAGAGTGGGATACGCCTGGTGCGTATGTCTATGGCACAGGTCCCGATGTTGACCCTATTGGGCTGATGGACGAAATTTGGGACACTGCCGAGGCATGTGGGCTACCCATTGAATCGATGAACTCAGAATATGACACACCTGCCTTTGAATTAACATTGCGTTATGGCGATTGTCTCGAAGCGGTTGACAACATATTCCTCTTCAAACTCATGGCGCGTGAAATTGCCATGAAACACGACCTACACCTCACCTTTACAGGCAAGCCTTTTGGGGATCGCGGTGGCTCTGGGCTGCATGTCAACCTATCACTGGTAGATGCGGATGGTAACAATGCAATGGCTGATCCTTCTGCCGAGGGTGGTATTTCTGCACTCGCCAAGCAATGTATCGCTGGTTTGATTGAACGCCACGAAGCCATGAGCCTGCTCTGTGCCTCGACTGTCAACGCCTACAAGCGGCTGCAACCTGCACAACTCGCAGGGTTCTGGGCCAACTGGGGCTATGACCATCGTGGTGTCACCGTGCGTATTCCACATGAACGCGGCAAAGCCACCCGTATCGAGCATCGCATGTCGGACGGCGCAGCCAGCCCTTATCTCGCCACCGCCGCTGTTCTGCAAGCCGCCCGCTTGGGTGTACTCAACAACCCAGAGTTGCCCTCAGCCGAAGAGCAAGACTGTCTCGAAAGCCAAAGCACAGACCGACACACAGCAACCAGCTTAAATGAAGCCTGTGATTTTATCGAGGCTGACAGCGAATTTGTCGATGCCTTTGGCCGTGAATCGGTCGAACAACTCGTTGCCATCAAACGCTTCGAGTGGGAAAAATACACCGAAGCCAACCCAAATTGGGAAGAACTCGGCGAAACTGTGACCGATTGGGAGTTTAATTACTACACGCCATTCATTTAACGTCGCTAGGGGTATGAGGTGGTGTGAGGGAAATGGCTGGCTTTTTGGAAAAAATCCACCCAATTCCCACACACCACCTCATACCCCGAGCGACGTTAAAAGAATGGCGTGTAGGAAATAAAATACCAATCGGTCCCAGTTTCGCCGCGTTATTCCCAATTTGGGGTTGGCGTCGGT
>JBCCFC010001342.1:0-3501 GCA_039029935.1 Chloroflexota bacterium | reverse complement strand
GCTGACGGCTGAGTAGCTGACTAGCTTTTTTATAAAAACTGTTGGAGGTTCAATGAGTAAAAATACACCACACCGAATACTCTATATGGGGACACCCGATTTTGCTGTGCCTAGCCTACGTGCGCTGCATGAACATAGCGAGGCACAGAACTGGCAGGTCATTGCCGTTGCCACACAGCCAGACCGGCGCGCTGGGCGGGGTAAAAAGATGGTGATGAGTCCTGTCAAGCAATATGCGGTTGAACAGGGGATTCCCGTGTTACAGCCAGAAAAGTTACGTCGCAATCCAGAGATGCGAGAGACGCTGACGGCATTGCAACCGGACCTGTTTGTTGTCGCCGCCTATGGCTTGATTTTGCCCAAATCAATACTGGCAATTCCTCGGTATGGTGCGCTCAATGTCCATGCCAGCCTGCTGCCCACCTATCGCGGTGCATCGCCCATTCACTCGGCCATTTTAGAGGGACTGCCGGAAACAGGTGTTGGCATCATGCTCATGGATGTGGGCTTGGACACGGGACCAGTGCTGGCAGAAGCGACCGCGCCTATCCCCAGTGACGCTACCACGGAAAGCCTGTCCGCAACATTGGCAGAGGTGGGGGCGGACCTCTTGGTGCGTACTGTGCCAGAGTGGTTGGCTGGCAACATCGCTCCGACTCGTCAAGAGGAACTGCAAGAAGAGAAGCAGCGAACGCCTTCGTATTGCACGATGATTAAGAAACAGGATGGTGAAATCGACTGGCAGCAGCCTGCCGCCGTGATTGAACGCATGACCCGTGCCTATGCCCCTTGGCCGACCGCCTTTAGCACATGGGATGGCAAGCCCTTTAAGATTTGGCAGGCGGAGGTGATTCCGCAGAGCGATGCCGCGGCAACACCGGGTCAAGTGATTGAAGTTGTGGATGGTGTTGCTGTGGTGACAGGAAATGGACTACTATTGTTAAAGACTGTGCAACCAGCGGGGAAACGAGCGATGGACATGCGTAGTTTTCTCAATGGGGCTGGGTCGTTTGTTGGCAGTGTTTTAGGCACAAAGGAATAGACTTCGCAACTAAATTTTATAGCACAGTGCGTGTTCGATTAAAAAATTCAAGAGCCTCATCGCAAATTTCTCGCAGTTTCCAACGTTCACCTTCGCCAGTGGGCACTTGATAATCCCATTCTCGCTTACAAAGCTCATATGCCTCTGCAACAAACGCTCCCCTCTTTGGTCCCAGATGTTGTTGGCTCATGGCAATACATTCGGCACGTGTACTCACCATCACATCATGTTCCATCGCCAACAGTGCGGTTGCACACCAGCAGATGGTTGCCACCAATTCTTTGGTCCCCGCTGTGACCTCGGCGGGATACCAATAGTGGGCGCGCTTTATTGTATAGCCATAAAATTCATCGTCAGGCTGAGGGTAGGTAAATGTTATCGGCAGTGTCTCCAGTTCGTGTAAGTTTGTTAGAAAGTTGGTGGCCCAGTCTTGCATATCCACTTTATAAACATCAAGTGTGGGTGTAGGCAGCTTGTCGCGAATGTCTTCGCCATAGATGAGGCGGCTACCCTGTTTGAGTCGGATGTCGGGTGTGGTGTAAAGCTTTGGGTGGTCTTCGGCAAGTACCATAAAATCAAGGCGAATGGGACTTAACCGACGGCAATAGGCCAGCATAGATTCGGCCAACGATTGTTCAGTCTCGTCGGAAAAAGCGTCCTTAAAGATAATGCCGCCATCAATGTCGCTCATGCTGGCGGCACTCTGGTCCGTCTGGCTGCCAATGAGATAGATGGCTCGAATACGGTCGGGGAACAACGTTGTGAACATGTCGCTCATGGCTTGAATAATGACCGCAGGTTTTTCAGATTGAGGGACATTGAAAAGATGACGTGGGCGATTTGCTTGTTGCGGTTCGCTCATGATATCAGCTCTCCTTATAAACGAGGTGCATACTCAATCTTGTCGCGCACCAACCGAACACCAACAGATTGCCCATCCGTATCCAGCTCAAAAATAACATCAGAACCAACATCCTCAAGACGGAAATGTGTTTGGGACAGTGGCAATAGATAGGTTGGCTGAAGGCGTTGTGGATTCAGAATCGTCAGCATCAAATCAGTAGGCGTGGAATCATAACGACGCGCAATCTGAATGATACGACCATCGTCCAATCGGTAATCGCCAGTGTACGCATCCAGCGTTACGGAATCAAGTTTTACAGGCGTGATGGCTGGGTCAGGGTTCCGTAGGGGCGTTAAGGATGGTTCTTGAACTGGTGCGATATCGTCACGCTTGGCGTCCAGAATCATTTCAATGCCCGCAAGAATCTGGGGACCATTCACGTTTATCTTCTCATAGGTGTTGGCCCGATGTACAATCACAAGATTGGCGCCAGGAATCACCATCAACAACTGTGTTCCTACACCTTGGGCGACGTATGCCCCTAATTGTTGCAACCGCCCATTCAGCAATTGCGCTTGGACAGTCCACCAGAGATAGCCATAGCCAAACATGTCCTCTGCGCCGGAATAACAACGTGTACTCTCCTCAATCCATCGAGCAGAAAGTACCTGCTTGTGGGTCACACCATCATCACACCACAGACCATTGCGAAGAAAAAGCAGCCCAAAACGTGCCATATCCTTGGCCGACATACGCAACGGGTAGGCGGGGTGTTCGGAGTGGTTACGCTCATAGTGGTGATAGGTATCGTGGGGACGAAACTCCTCCATCTGTAGTGGTTTGGCAATCTCCTCATCAAAAGCATCAATAAAGGGCTTGCCTGTCTCTTGTTCAAAGATGGTCAGCAGCGCGTTAAAATCCCAATTGTTGTAGTACCAATGTGTACCCGGCGCATGGCTTTCACGTTGAGGACGAAGTTTACGCGCTTGCTCTGTTTCATAAGCCGCAGGCAGATAAATGCCAGAGCGTGATTTGAGCAAATCGGCAATGGTTGCCTGCTGTTCCTGTGTGGTCAACGGTGTGCTGTCGTTAATACCTAGCTCACCTAACGTTTTACCCAGGTCTATCACGCCCCGATCTACATAGATACCAAAGAGCGCACTCATCAAACTTTTGCGCACCGAGTGACAGCGGAAACGGCGGCTGATATCGCCCCACGCCGCCAAAACCGCACCGTTGTCGATGATCATAACAGCCGCCGAATTGACTCGCTCAAAATGAGCCTGTGCATCGGACAATCGACGGCTATCATAGCCGGCGTCCTCTAGTCGCGCATACTGCAACCATTGGTCCTGTGGATGTTGTTGAACTTGATTCATGTGTTCCTGTTTGGGTGTATGGGTGTATGGGTGTATGGGTGTATGGGTGTATGGGTGTATGGGTGTATGGGTGTATGCACCATCACACCATCACACCCCCACACCATCACACCCCCACACCGCCACACCCCTACAGGTTCTCAATCAATGGCAGATAGAAATCCAAAAAGTCTACCGTTGCACCAGGTACACCGATACCCAAGAAAACCCCCCAAATTGAGCCAGTATCATTTTGG
>JBCCFC010001341.1:0-3509 GCA_039029935.1 Chloroflexota bacterium | reverse complement strand
ATTAACTATATCATTTTTCAGGAGGAACAAATGTTATCTAAGCAAAAGCTGAATCGTCGTTCGTTCTTATTGGGCAGTGCGGCCACCATGAGCGCGGTCGCCTTGGCTGCCTGTGCGCCTGCCGCGGGGCCGTCATCTGGGGGTGGCGAAGAGGCTGCACCTGGCGAGGAGCAAATCACGCTCAACTTTGTCTGTGACACGATGAGCGAAGCACACATCAAGGTGCGTGATAAATGGGTCGGCGAGTTTATGGAAGCCAACCCAAATGTGACTGTGAAACATCAGCCAACACCTTGGTCCGACTATCACACCAAGATTCAAACGTTGCTGGCTGCGGGTACACCTGCCGATATCTATCGTTATGTGCAGCAGGTGACGCCCATTGTGACGGTCCACGAGAAGAAAATGCATCTACAATTGGATGACTTTATTGAGCGTGATGGCTATGATCTGACGATTTTCCGTCCAGACTCGATCACGCTTTACCAGTGGGACGGCGCAACCTATGCATTGCCACGTGACTACGGCAATCAGAACTTCTATTACAACAAGACACTCTTTGAAGAAGCGGGGGTTGAGCCACCACCAGCCGATTGGGAAGATACATCCTACACCTTTGATGTCTTCTTGGAGTCCATGCAAGCAATGACACAGAGGGACGGTGACAATACCGAGGTCTGGGGTACACTGGTTACACGCGGTGTGCGCCCAATGGCGTCATGGCTCTACAGCAATGGCGGTGCATTGGTCCACAAAGATGACCGTGGGCTTGCGACTGGCAGTGCAATGGGCGAACCAAACACCGTGGCGGCATTGCAGTTCTTGCAGGACTTGATGTATACACATGAAGTTGCACCATCACCAGATGTTGAGTCGGAGACGGGTGGCTTTGAACTCTTTGCCAGTGGTAAAGTGGCGGTCATTCTCACCAACCCATCCGGTGTCACGCGCTTCCGCACCATCGACTCCTTTGAATGGGATGTAGGTACGATTCCGATTGGTGATTCAGACCGACGTGGCACAGGTGGTGGTGGTACAGGCTGGGCATCCTTTGCAGGCACAGTCTCACCAGAGTACTCATGGCAATTTATCAAGCACATCACCAGCGTCGATGCAGAAATGGACGAGGTTCTGGCAGGTGCAACGACACCATCGATTATCTCGGTTGTGAATTCACCAGAATTCTTGGACCCAGACAATCCACCATCAAACTCGCATATTTTTGCCCAGGCGCAAGAGTATGTCGTCCGTGACCCAGTGCATGTGGATTGGCCGGAAATTCTAAATCGTGTCTACATTCCAACGCTAGACTTGCTCTGGGGTGGATTGGAAAATGCCGAGACGGTTGCGCAGATTATTGAGGAAGAGTCGGCGTCGTTGTTTGCTGGATAGAGTTTATTGATAGCCTACGTTTCGGCCTAATCCATCGGGCGATTTCGCAGTATGATTGTACCAGAACTATTGGGTGTTCCTATCAGGTGCGCCAGTATTTCTGGTATTTTCTTTTCTTGAAATCGCCTTATGGAACATCACTACAGGTAATCTAGAGGCAATTCTCCCAGATAGTAGAGGGACTGAGATTCTTGTTGATTGGGAAAAACGAATTGGTGGTGACGCTAGTATAAATGAAACTGTAGGTTGGATCATGGATATTGCATACACCTTCGCTATCTCGCCGGAGCCGCATCAAAAATACGCTGTAACAACGCAACCCGCTCCTCAGCCGTCGTCCAACGCGGCTGTGCAAAATCTTCTAGTACAGCCGTCAAAATTTCAGTATTCAACAGCTGACCTTCATAGATCGTATGCCGCGCCATCAATTCAGTGCGTGTTTCCCAACTCCACATCTGGTCAAAGAAGAAATTGCCCAAGCCATACAGAATCATGCCCGGCCCCCCTTCATCCAGCTCACCATAAGGCTCCATTGACTGTGGCACATGGCTCTGCACACCAGTTACAATATCCGCACCTGCGTCACGCAACTCACGAAATTCAATCACTTGGCTCCCTGTTGGATAGGGGTTGTAGGTTTCATAGTATTGTAGCTCAATCGACACAACATCCACTTCTTCGGACAGTGAACGCACCATGTCGAGAATCATCTCTTGGTTGTGATAATAGTAGCAGGCACCCGGCTGTGTATCTGTCGCCCAGGCAAACTGCGGTTCAAAGGCAAGTGTTGCGATAAAGGCGAAGGTGTTGCCGTTGTGTTCCCAGCGCAGGGGTTTACATGCCTCAGTGGTGTTCAGCCCACTGCCATAGATAGGAATGTTGTTGATGTGATAAAAGGCGAGTGAGCGTTTTGCGCCTAGTCGCCCAAAGTCATTGACATGATTGCCGCTCAAGCCCACAATGTCGGTACCCAGTGCTTCCAATGCCCTCCAGTAGTCAGTGTGGCTACACAGCACCAAGTTATTTAAGCTGGCATTGGTTTCGCAATCATCCAGAAACGGCACTTCGTTGCTGATGTGGGTAATGTCAGCGGCGCGCAGTGTATTGGAGATGACCTGTGCGGGGTAGAGGACGCCATGCTCATCCATACGCGCCGCCGTGTTACGCGACATCGCAGTGACACCTGTCATGAGCAGTGTGGTCAGTTCGCTGGGGTCACGATTGGTGTAGGGCTGGATTTGTGATTGCAGAATCGGTGCGACCAGCGAAGACCCCGACCCGATGACACGAATGCCAACACCAAGTTTATAGGCCTCTTTGTTGAGCCGATTGTCCAACACATTGACGCCATCAACCGTCAGTACCTTGAAACTGGGGTCTAGCTGGTCAAAGCTGAGAATGCCATATGTGCCAGGAATCGTCTCTAGCGCAATCGTCATCGCATCCGGTGAAGCGATGGGTGCAATGCGTTGACCAAAAATCGGTGACAATAGCGATGCCGCCCCTTCCGTGACGTAGAGTGGGCCTTGGCTGGTGCTGCCATTTTGCCAACGTGCCTGTAGCTCGGCAAATGAAATATCATCGTTAACTGTGTCAAAAGGCGCAACCACGACGAAATACCGCTCCAGCAGAAAATCACCCTTGGCCTGTAGCTGGGTAATGTCGATTTGCACACCAGCCTCTTCCTCTTTGTCCACCACATAGAGCGGCAGCGGACCAGAAACGGAGTCGACGGCGGTGACATTGGAGAGGTTCAACGAAATTGGTAAACTAAAGTTTTTGGGTATGCTGCTGTTGATGTGTACGGTAATGGGTCCCGTCAATACTTCTGGTGTGGGTGTGACCACTGGTGTCGGCGTGACGGTCGAAAAATAGGCCACTGGCGGCGCAGGTCCCCCAGCAAGTGTACGCGCTTGGTAGGCAACCTCATCCGAGGCGGTGTCTGTATCTGGGGCTTCGATGAGTGGAAACGGCCATGATGTACAGCCAGCGAGCATGATGAAAAGCGTGGTCAACAACAATGGAAGCGAGATGGGTTTTGGCTCAAAACGAGTTTTGTTCATGAAATAATCATAGGATGTTGTGTAGAGTAATGGTTGGGACCTCCGGAAGGTGTT
>JBCCFC010001340.1:0-3516 GCA_039029935.1 Chloroflexota bacterium | reverse complement strand
GGTCAACCTTGCAACCGCTTATCTGCTTGCCGACCGCTATGAGGAGGCCATTACATGCGCAGCCGATGTATTGCAACGTGCCGAACAAATTGGTGACACATGGGTATATACTGTGGCGTTGGCGACGCTTGCAGAGGCAAATTTATACTTAAATAACCTAAAGGAAGCAGCCGAGTTTGCCAATCGAGCTATCCAAGCAGAAGATGCATCTGTCTTACCTGATGTCCTACGGATCATGGGTACAATTCTACTCAGACAGGGGAATGCAGAAGTAGCTGCCGAACAGTATATCCTAGAAGCGATTGAGATGGCCCGGCAGGTTAAAGATCGCTACCTAGAGGCGTATGGGTATCGGGCCTTGGCTGAGGTCTACCAAGTACTGGCACAAACTGAGCATGAAATGGCTGCATTCAAAGACGCCATCACCATCTTTAAAGAACTTGGTTTAGGCAAAGAAATTATGAAGACCATAGAATTAGCACAAGGCAGTCAAAATCGGTATATAGAGGCATGTGGCTATCGAGCTTTAGGCGAAGTTTATCAAGCACAGGGGCGAGTTGCGGATGCAACGGCTGAGTTTGACAATGCCATCGCCATCTTTAAAGAACTCGGTTTAGACAAAGAAATTGTGAAGACTAAATCCATGATGACCAAGGGCTAATGTCATATGTAGTGCAGGTAAAAAAATGCACATTTATTGTAGCGATAAATGTGCATTTTTTTATCCATCAAATTCTCAAGAAACAAATTTGGCGGATTGGGTCACTCACCGTACAATCATCGGCAAATAAATATCAAAAGCAGTAGGTAAGCTAACCGTCACAATATCGACGCCAATAACCTGTTCCAGATTTGCCCCGGCATTGGGGTTGGGTTCTTCATCTATGCTCATCACCTCGGCAAGGGGCTGCCCATCGGTATCGACTGGGGTTGCCTGTACGGTTGCTTCATAGCGCTGGGTGGTGTGGATTGTGCTGTGATAGGCATAGACAAGCGTTTCACCGGGAGGGAGTGGCAAGGACCCATGTAGATGGTTGAGCATTTCTTGGTCAAATTCTGGAATCGTGGATAACAGGATGACTTTATCCAAAAAGGTATTGCCTTCGTTTGTCACCATGACACAATAGGTGACACCCGCATCGGCTGGCCCCACAACGATATCTTCCCCTGGACAAAAAATGCCTGCATTCTGTCCAACATAGGCTGTCACATCCAAGGCAACGGCTGGATTTGCAACCTCAACGGTGATACGCTCCTGCATAACAGGTGCAAGCACACCCGCCAGAACATTGCCCTTATCATCCGTTGGTGTTGCCGTCACTTGTAGCTCAATGGCGTGAGTTGACGCCTCTGTTTCTGTGCTGCTGCCAGAAAAATCCCGAGACAGATTGAGACGGGCTTCATAATAGTAGACACGGGTTTGGTCTGGGGCCAAAGGTTCTTCATTCGCCGTAGACACTGTGGCTTGATTGCCTAGCGGACCAAAATTCTCATCACTGAAACGGATATCGGTCAGATAAGGATTACCCGCATTGGTAACGAGAATGCAATAGGTGACGGCGTGGTTGCTTGCGCCATTGCTCTGTGCCAACAAGATATGGTCATTATCGGGTTGACGTGGGAAATCACCATCCGCACTTGTCGGGCAGGATGCACCGTTGTTATGACCACGATAGGCTGATGTGTGGACATCCAGACCTGCATGGCCGGGTTCCAAGACAATTTTTGCCGTATCGCTGGCTATTGAGCGAGGTATCAGGGCTAACGGACGCCCTTGCCAGCCAAGAGAGTGTCCTGTAACATGCATCGCAATCTCTTGTGCTCCATGCACAGTCCCTTCAAACGTATAGACAGCCTGTTGCTCTGGCGCGAGGACAGATGGCCCCGACACCAAAACAAAGGGAAAGCGACTCGCTGTATAGGGGTGTGGCTGGAACGCTATGCCATTCAGTACAGTGTCACCCGTATTGGTTAGTATCACACAATGGGTTATCGCCGCACCATAGGTTGAGCGTACACGCTGGCTTATCAAAGCTGACTCAGCCCCAGTGTCAATACTAGCTGTATCACTGGCTGCGGCGATACAAGTTGCCCCTTGATCGTGTCCATTGTAGAGACCATAGGTCAAGTTTAACGCTGGATGGATCTCGTCAACAACCGCCCAATCTTCGGCAGTCACAGGCTCATCTTGCAACACCATGCCTTGTGCATCGGTAGCGATTGCCGTGACCACTGCGCTGTTGTAAAGGTCCCCTGACACAAAGGTGGGGGCAAAGGCATGGATTGTGCCACCGGGTGCAAGCGGACCTTGATTGGAAAGCTCAAAATTGAGCCTAGCGTCGCTTAATGTGATCTGATCGAGATAGGTGTCTCCACTGTTAATAATTTTAAAACAGTAGGTCATGGGGGTGGCTTGCAACCCCGTCAGCCACTCCGAACCAGGACAGTTTTGCCCCCCCATGTGGAATGTTGCCGTTTTGATCACCGTGACACCGGGCGCACCTTGTGGCAGATGCACTGCCGCTCCATCCGCATCACGGGCAATGTCCTCCAACGAAGGGAACGTACCGATTGTGAGCGGATTCCCCGTAGCATCAGTGGGATAGGCAACCACATGGGCGTTATGGTGACGGTTGCCACCGATGGTAGATTCGTGATACAGTGTCAGTGTGTCACCTGCAAGCAGTGTTTGTGCTACGGATAGGCGATGGCTCAACTCGGTATCAACGATACGGATATGCGATAGCGCGACATCACCGACATTGGTCAGTGTATAGCAGTAGGTGACAGCCTCTGCATTGCGTCCAGTGGCTATCTCTGTGCCAGGACAAGATGCGCCGTTGTCATGCCCTGTGTAGACTGTCATCTCCAGTTGGATGATCGGAGGCGGGGATTTTGATTTCGCGAATCACTCGAGCCTGGTCGCGATACACCGTCACCGAAGTGATGCGTCCGGAAATCAACTGCTCCTCAGCTCCCACTTCGGTCAACGCGACGGTCAGCAAAAGCAAGCATGGGAGTGAACTCGCCACAAACGCACGGAGGGATAGGAGAGGGGAAAGGACTCTCATGTTGATTTCCTTTATCGATGGAAGACGATGTCGAATCGAGTACGACTGTTGCAAAACGATGTACCTTCTCGCCGCGATTGTGTCGTTTGGCGATCTGCTCCAATACGGAAACACCGTATTTGAGGACGTCGTTTTCTTTGTTTGCACTCGGCATGCCAATTGCAGCTAATATATCCGGGTTTCCAGCAAGGGAGACCGATACCCGCCCGCACGGTCGCGGATCAGGCGTTTGTTGGATCGGCGAATCGCCCAAGCGTGACACGGCGCTCGCCCAAGCGTGACACGGCGAATCGCCCAAGCGTGACACGGGCTCGCCCAAATGTGATTCGAACCGATGAATGTGAATCGAACCGAGTGAGAACTTGAAATGGTCCGAAGGTTTCAAACAGGAATGCTGCTGATCGCGCTGCTGTTCACGATCGCTTCACAACAGAGCGGGTTGGCT
>JBCCFC010001339.1:0-3522 GCA_039029935.1 Chloroflexota bacterium | reverse complement strand
TAAATTACTGCTGGAAATATCAGTGACATCCTCCCTGAATTACCACAGGAACACGAAATCACCCCCGGCTATGTCAACGACCGGGGGGGCTATCTAAGTACGCATGATTTTGCCGAGGCTTTGGCCTTTGCAACCGAGGGTGGTGAGGAGCCATTTGATATGGTGTTCTTTGACCAATGTTTTCAAGGTAGTTATGATGTCCTCTATGAACTACAAAATTACGCCGAGATTTTTATTGCATCGCCTAACTACGCTTGGCTCTCTGCGCCCTATAATCACTACATTCCTCGCTTTAAACCCGGTGTCACAACCGAAGCGATGGCAAATGCGGTTATCGACCAATATCAAAAATCGTTAGATGACACCCACCCCAATGCAATTTTCTGGATAAAAAGTGATCGGCTACCTGCCATTGCCGATGCTGTCAATACGTTGGGGGATGCACTGACTGTTGCTGTCCAGGCAGGTGCAGATGCGCCCATCCTCAACGCAACTTTGAACAGCAAATTTGTCGACACCACCCAGTGCGGCGATGGCAATTTCCAGCTAGGAAGCCCCGATGAGTTAATTGGTGCAAACTCATTCGCTCAAAATCTACAAACCGAATTTGGGACGAACGATGCTTATGGTGTCTCCAATGCGGCTGGCGCATTGTTGACGGCTCTGGCAAACATAAGTAGCACCCACCGGACTGGTACACCCTATCTTGCGACAGATGCGATTTGGGATTATAACGACACCTTGACACTTCTTGCACCGTTGGAACGGACTCGAAGTACAGACACCATCTGGCGCGCTAGCGTGTATACCCAGACTGCTTCATTGGAAGCAGTCTGGGCAGCAGCCCCTACCTATACTCTTTCTATTGAAACCCCATTTGCCTCAACCATCGACGGCACGTGGGATGATTTTATTGCAAAATGGTATGAGACACCGCTGACACCAACCATCGGCGAGTGGTGTCACTATATCCCACCAACCTCCATTGCCGATGAGGTAACGGAGACATTGGATGTCACCATCATTGAAAGTGCAGCTCGCTCAATAACAGGCGTAACACTGCAATGGTCTGCAACAACCGATGAAGAAGCGACAGTCTACGCCATCATGGTTCGAACGTCAAACCTCTTAAGTTGGGAGCGAGAGGCAACCGTGCCGCTTACACAAACAACCTATCTTGTTGAGACACAACAGACGGGGAGTGTTGAATATCGTGTAATCGCCCAGGATGAAGATGGTGTGATTTTAGCTGAAGGAAATGCTGTTAATGATGTTCCGGTGGTTGACGAAACGCAAGTGCCATCAGAAGAGCCTGCTACACAACCAGAGGAACAGCCAGCAACAGACCCAGCACAGCCTGAAACAGATAATCCTGCTGGTATTCGTATTTACCTTCCGGTCATCCAGTCATAGTAAAGGAGAGAACTTGTAACCTAAAAATTGTATAGCCAGGGCTACACTGCTCTGAAAGATTATATCGACAAGAAAGCAGCATGTCATAATTCATGACATGCTGCTTTTTTTATTGCTCACAATACTCATTCCATTATCATTCTGTTATCAGAATTGCCTCAACCAATAGATACCTATATCAGTTATGCTATAGAACATATAGAATTGATTTATATGGTATACTTGCAATGCATGTAACCATGATAACGAGATTTGCTATTATGTCGTAAATGAGAGAATATATAGATAGATATGCATAGGTTTGATATTGACGAGACGTGACGGAGTACGGACGACATATAATCGACGCAAAATGCTAAAATACAACGATGCACAAAACTTTTTCCGCGTGTTGCGGAGACAGCTCAAATGGAATCAAACACAAATTGCCAAGAAGTTTGGCGTGGATCGCTCCCGCATCTCTCACTATGAAAACTGGTCCGAAAGTCCAAGTATTGGCTACATGGCCTCTCTGGCGCGACTTGTCGTACAAGAGGAAGAATATGACGATGCTACTCAAGCTAAATTTTTGGTTGAAATCAACAAGGCCGCCAAGGCGTATCACCAAGAGCAGTTTGAGGATTGGGGCGCACTGGAGACAATTGCTGACGAGTATCTTTCCAAGCGAAAGCCGAAGCGCAGTAGTAAGAGATCATCAAAAACACCCGCCCCTATGCTCAAGGAACCAGACCTACAGGAACCCAAGATAGACGAACGCTGGCAAGAAATCATTCGGCCAAGACTGCCCGCACGGACCTATCGTACCTTGTTTGGGATTGATAATGCCAAACAAAAGCTCAACAAATTTTTTGCTGCCGCCAATCAGTGGCTCCTCATGGTTCAGGGACCAGGTGGTATTGGCAAAACGACCTTGGTTCATAGCACTATTCAAACGGGCAAACTCAGTCAGTATTTTCAAGGCTTTGCTTGGATCAGTGCACAACAGCAAGCGTTTCAACCTGGCGCAGGGACTCGTAGCGTTGGCAACCCGCGTTTGAACAGTCAGTCCTTGGTCGATCTATTGATGGAACAAGTGGGGTCAGATGACTATCGGCAAACCGAACCCACACAAAAACGGCGGATTTTGCAAAGACTGTTAGGCGAGAAGCCACATCTTATTGTCTTGGACAATCTTGAGACAGTCGAAGATATTCAAGCATTGATGCCGACTGTTCGAGAACTGAGCAACCCAAGCAAATTTGTGCTGACCAGTCGTGACAACCTTGCCAGCGATGAAGATGTTGAGCGCATCCGCTTGACACAATTGGTCGATGATGACGCCATTGCCCTCATGAAAGAGATTGCACAACAGCGTGAATCCACGTACTTGGCTGAGATATCCAAAGCAGAGTTGCAACCCATTCTGGACATTGTCGGCGGCAATCCCCTTGCGCTCAAACTTGTTGTTGCCCAGATTGATACCCTCTCATTAGAACATGTAACACATACACTTAAAGAAGTCCCCAACACCAAAGCTGATAGGATGTATAGTTATCTGTACAAGACTTCTTGGCAACAACTGATGCCCGAAAGCCAACGCCTCTTGGCCGTGATGCCCTTAACGACACTGGCGACTGTTGAGCAGTTAATCACTATCGCGCAACTGGAACTCTATGAATTCCTTGACGCTATGCCAGAACTGGTCCAATACTCGCTCGTCGAGGTCAGCGGAGACGTCAATATCAAACGTTATTCCATTCATCGTTTGACTGAAACGTTTTTGCAGAAACCCACGATACGTTGGCGATATACGGATAGTGAGCCAGATGCGTTGGATGTAGAATCATACCAGCAATTCTTCCACAGAGCGACGTTAAAAAACTTGAGCTATTGGTGTGCGTGGATGGAGACACATGGCGAAGACATCGATGCGCTGGATGTGGAGCGCGAAGGCATTGTCAAGGGCATTCGGGTTGGGTTAGATGTTAATGACGGGTGGGGTGATACGTATGAATTGATTTCTTCGATGATGAATTATATGGAGCGTAATGGGTATTGGGATAGTTGGTATGAGATACTTAAACGTAGCATAGAAATTGCCGATCAACATCGCAAAATTGTGGAAGTAGC
>JBCCFC010001338.1:0-3527 GCA_039029935.1 Chloroflexota bacterium | reverse complement strand
TAGCCCCTGTGATTGTCTCTGATGGCGCAATCGCAACCTCTTCCGCAGGCAGTGTGCCAACAATGGTAATGGTATGTGTACTTTCCTCTTGACGTTGTGCTTGCATCGTCGCAGCTCGCGACTCGTGTACACGTGTCTCATAGGCCGCACGTTCTTCGGTTAGCTGGGCTGGCATCAGCGGCTTGGATGAGCAATGGCTAACCACCCAGGGCATGGACGCAAAAAGCAACAAGACGCTGGTGATGATCGTTGTGTATGTTGACATGGTGATTTTCCTCGTAATTTTTCTTAATCTAACTTCCACTTGCAATTTCGTGGGACACTAAAAATCGTTGCCATAAAGGTCAACGGCTCATTGCTCGCTGTTTCCAAGGCGTAGCCCAACGTATCGCCGGGCTGCAAATCCTGTGGAATCGAGAAGACAATATCTTTGAGCGAAAATTGTCCATTCTCCACAATCATGCGCTTGCTGGTGGTGACTTCCACACCATTCACAACCAAGGCCATTGAGGATTGAGGGAATTCACCAAATTTTGACCGGAATAAGTCAATGATCACCGCAACCCGTTGTTTTAATGTGCTTTCCCATGTGCTGTTCAGGCCAAATTGAGTGGTAAGCGGTTCAGCGCACGTAGGCGGTTCACGTTCAAAGATAGGCAAGGCGTCCATACAACTGCGGTCGCCAATACAATCGGTAAATCCCACGGGAACCCAGCCCACACCTGTATTCCACACAATGCGCAGATGCGTTTGTGTCTTGTTGCGTCCCATTACATATACCGTTTCGCCCTCTGGGATTGTGACGGGCATAATCAAGTCAGGACGGTTCGGTGAGGCGTATAATCCTGTTGCAACAGTCAATTCTGTTGCGGGCAAGTTATAAAAGAGTGGCTCAGATGTCGGTGGTGGTGGTTCAGTGGGAACAGGGATAGGTGTATTCGTTGGGGTTGCCACAACAACCGTTTCTACGACTGTCACACGATTATTGCTGCCTGTCCCACTTGATGACTGGACAACGGATGATGATCCACCAGATTGGATGACAAGCGGCGTATTGGTCGGGACAAGAATCGGTGCAGCCGTTGGTGGAACGGGCGTATTTGTCGGTGGTGGGACAGGCGTATTTGTTGGCGGTGGCACAGGCGTATTTGTTGGTGGTGGGACAGGCGTATCGGTTGGAACCTGTGTCGGTGGATCGATGGGCTGCAATGTAGCCGTTGGGTCTGGCTCATTCGTCCCCTCTCCACCGCAGGCAGCCATGAGCAAAAGCACAACAACAGTAAACATCAAAGATATGATTTTATTTGTCATAAAAATTCTCCAAAAATTGATAATCCTTTGTCAATTTCGTATCCGTGTTTTTTTGTACTGGTCAAGGATTCGCCCAGTAACACGGGCATCCTACCCGTACCACAAGCGACGGGCAGGATGCCCGTGTTACGTTCTTCTATCGATCTCCACACCAAGACTGGCTTACTTTACCATTCCAATATTGCAGGTCGCTGATATCGGCCACCTTCTGCACATTGGCATATTCGTAGGCATTGGTCCCCCCATATTCCTGTCGGCTCCAATAGTTGAGCGAGTGATAGGCGTGGGACTGTTGTCGCAGAAAGAGGGTGTAGCTCAACAGCAATGTGAGAATGGCAAATGAGATGACAACGGGTTGACGGCCTTGCACAAAGAAACGTCTCAGATTGATCCAACGGTTGTACCAAGGATCATCAAGCTGCAATGTCATCACCGACAATAAGCCTGCCCCCAGCGTAAATGCCGCCAATGAGAGCCAAATCGAGGCCAAATGCCCTGTGCTGTTAAACTCAGCAAAGCGCCAACTATCCAGCCAGCAATAGACGCTGATGCTAGAGGCAAAGCCTTCAAAGGCCCACTTTCCCGTCGATAGAAATGAGAACGTATCAACCAACCGCTCTAACTTATTGTTTTGGATCAATCCTGAAAAGAGGACGATAAACACAACCACAAAGCTGAGATAGAGGTAACCTTTGTCACTGCCACCCGCCAGAGCTGAGATCAATAGACCCAGCGTCACTGAGGTGATGCTGGCCAACACCAGCGTGGTGACAATCAGCCAGCTTGATTGTGTCGTGAATAAGCCCACCAATTGAAAACGATAGAGTTGTTCCCAATAGGTGACAACCTCGCCAAATCTGGGTTCGGGAAAGCCTGGCAATGGCTGCATGTAGATCAGGACAATAAACCCCATCAACAACAGAGGGGCCAAGATGCCCACACCCAGCACCAGCCAAATCCACTTCGATAGGAAGTACGCCGATGGTTGTAGCCCTTTCAACCGTTCATGTCGATAGATATGATATTCTTTTGAGATTTCGGTATAGCTTGTGATCAAGCCAATCAATGTCACCACCAACGAAACGACATAGACTGATTGGCGCGCTTGGTTCAATGCCAACGATGCCTCACTGGGGTCAAATGGCTCGATAAAGGTGTTGCCCGGTAGGATGAAAAAGAGAACACCACTCAGCCCCGCCAACAGCGTCATGGCAAGACTCCAGCGGTCGCCCATGCGAATCTGTGTGTATCGTCGTAACAGACAACGGAGTTGATGCCACCAATGGCTCTCAGCTAGCACAGGGTCGGCAGATGCAGCTTGGTTTGAGGGTGTACGCACTGTGGTCAGCGGCGGCATGTGTGAGCCATCCAGACGCTCGTTGCGCGTTTTATAATGCTCAAAGACCTGCGCCCAGCGATAGAAGGAGGATGCGTTGGCATCCACGTCTTCAACTTGAGATTCCAATTCAACCAGCACATCTTCCCGTTTGCCCGCAGCGCGCAGAATCGAATTCTCAATAAAAATCACCTCATCACAGACATCAATCGTGTTCAAGGTATGCGTAATCACAAGAATGGTCTTGCCATTTTTGTGTGCGTATTGTGCGAGCAGATGCATCAGGTTACGCTCGGCATCAGGGTCCAAGTTGCTTGTCGGTTCATCCAACATCAACAGTGGTGGGTCCACCAACAATTCCGAACAGATATTGGCACGTTTTCGCTCACCGCTACTCATTGACCGCACCAACCGTTGCCGCCGCTCATCATCAGGTGGAAAGTCAAATTCTGTGAGCAACGTATCCACTTTCTGCGCAATTTCATCCTCGGAGCAATCAGGCAATCGGAGCTTGCCAATATGTACCAGTGCTTGGTACAGCGTTAATTGCTCATGCAGAATATTATCCACAGGCACATAGCCGATGGTTTGAAGCCAGTATTGCGGTGCTGCATACAGTTCTTTGCCATTGATAATGACTTGACCTCGGTCCGGTCGTTCCCCAGACAGCGCACGCATAAGCGTGGTTTTCCCTGCACCGTTTGGTCCAATGATGGCGGTGAGTGTCCCGGGCTGTACAGCAAAGGACACATCCTGTAAAATGATTGTGTTCTTCTTGCACACATACAGGTTCTTGGCTTCTAACTGAATTCCTTGTTGAGGATCTGATATAGTTTGGGTATCCACAAAAAACTCCTTCGGTTGTAATCAGTGGGTCAGC
>JBCCFC010001337.1:0-3527 GCA_039029935.1 Chloroflexota bacterium | reverse complement strand
GGGAATTTATCCAGTGTTCAACGTCTCTATTTGGATGATAACCAACTTACATCTATACCCCCAGAACTTGGGCGTTTATCCAGTATCCAAACCCTTGATTTGAATGACAATCAACTTACATCTATACCGCCAGAGATTGGCAATTTATCCAGTATCCAAACCCTCTATTTGAATGACAACCAACTTACATCTATACCCTCAGAGATTGGCAATTTATCCAATCTCCAAACCCTTTATTTGGATGGCAACCAACTTACATCCATCCCCTCAGAGATTGGCAATTTATCCAGTATCGAAACCCTTAATTCAAATAACAACCAACTCACGTCTATACCGCCAGAGATTGGCAATTTATCAAATTTAACAGCACTTTGGCTATCGTCCAATCAACTCACCCAGCTTCCAAAAGAAATTGGGCAGCTATCTGAATTGTACTCGTTTTTTCTGTCCGATAACCAACTGACTGATCTACCCGAAGAAATTGGGCAGTTATCTGAAGTACACAGGATTTTGCTAAACAATAATCAACTACGCAAACTACCTGCTGGAATCGGTCATCTCACAAAGATAGAGGAGTTAAATTTATCACACAATCAACTATCGACACTGCCACCGGAAATTGGCAATCTTTCAGAGGTATGGCGGTTAGACTTATCATACAATCAACTATCAACATTTCCACCAGAAATTGGCAATCTACCCAACCTATCTTCCTTGACGCTATCGCACAATGGTTTGGAAACATTACCAGAAGGCATATTTTACCTGACTGGTTTATTCACACTAGATTTATCGTATAACGAACTCTCAACGCTGCCTAGTGAAATTACAACTTTTGAAAACCTGACTAGCCTTAATGTAGCACAAAATCGTTTGACAACGTTACCCACAGAAATCGCCAACTTATCTCAGTTATCGTCACTAAACCTAACCAGCAATCAACTGACGACACTCCCATTAGGCATCGTCAACCTTATGTGGTTGAAACACATTCGTGTTTTCTATAACCGTCTTAACATCTCTGCCCCTAATTTGTGGGCATTTCTCGATGAGCGAGCCAATCGATGGCCCTATGACTGGCATGAAACCCAAACGATTGCGCCATCTGAATTGACAGCCACACCATTGTCCGATACCACTGTGCGCCTGTCATGGACCCCCATTGCATTTCAGTCAGAGAGAGGCTTCTATGAGATCAGCATCGCAACGGATGGCACTTTTGCGGTCTATGGGCAGACAACGGACAAAGCCAGCAGCACTCATGTCTTGACAGGGCTTTCACCCGGGGTTACTTATGCTATCCGTATTCGTACCTATACAGCCGCTCATGATGGTTCTATCCATTACAACGACAGTGAGCAGCCCACCCCATTGTGGAGTCCAGCGAGTGAGGTTGTTTCTGTGACAATGCCCATTTACCCTGACGACTATGAAGACGATAATCAGTGTGATCAAGCGACGACGATTCAACCCGACGGACCCACTCAATCCCACAATTTTCATGTAGCTGCGGATCAAGACTGGATGGCCTTTACGCCGTCGAGTCTCGGTCACTATCGGATTGAGGGGACGAGTTCGCCAGACTTTCCGGTGGACCTAGAGTTTTTCTACTACACGAATTGCAACGACCAACCCCGCAGCGAGTTTATCGAGACGTTTACACCGCATGCAAGGCTGGATGTCGTTGTCGAGCAAATCGGATTGCCTGTCTATATTCAGGCCAAACAAGCCAATCCATTACAGGCAGGGGCGAGTATGCCCTATACACTTTCCGTTCGGTCCATCACCGACACAACAATGCTGGATGACCGATGGCCGCCCTATATCGCCCATACCCATGTTGATATTCGTCCAAACGATGTGCAGGGCCACTTCCACGCCGAGGTTCGTCACCCTGAGTATAATCGTGCCATTGAGCAGGTATGGGCAGAAATCTATCTTGATTCCAGTGATGGGATATCGAACATAGTCTCGCATAGCACCACACCCATAGACATCATTCAATTGACGCCAGAGACGCTAAAGCTCACTGCCCCTTATGTCGGTGCATATGACGCGTTCACAGAAAAAGCCATCTATCGTGTCGTCATCCACGCACAGGACACCTCGGGGTTATTGGCGCATCCTACGACGTTAAGAGTAGATGCCCGAACGCATGTCTTTCTGCCCACTATACATCGTTGATACGCTCAAGTCACAAATAACGACGAATTGAACTTTCTCCCACATCACTGTATGATAGAGAAGAGTTGAAAGTTGGCAAATACCTCCTCAACCTTTCAACCCTTCAACCTTTCAACCCTTCAACCTTTCAACTCTTCAACCATTCAACTTTTTCCAAAGGAGCAAACCAATGAACAACAAACATCCAAACATCATCTACATTCTTGCGGACGACATGGGGTATGGCGACCTTTCTTGTCTCAACGAGGAATCGAAAATTCATACACAACATCTTGACGAGCTTGCAGCGGGGGGCATGGTATTTACGGATGCTCACGCCAGTTCTGCGGTGTGTACGCCCTCACGCTATAGCATCATGACGGGTCGCTATAACTGGCGTTCTGCGCTCAAGCAAGGGGTAACATGGGGCTACTCCAAACCGCTGTTGGAGGCAGGGCGAACAACGGTCGCATCTTATTTGCAGGGGCAGGGCTATCACACGGCGTGTATTGGCAAGTGGCATTTGGGGCTGGGTTGGGTCTTTCATGAGGAACGACCTGCTGATGCACTGGATGACATTGACTACACGAAGGCCATTGCCGATGGTCCAACAACATCTGGATTTGACTACTACTTTGGCATCCCAGCATCATTGGATATGCAGCCCTATGTCTATGTTGAGAATGACCGTGTGACCGCCATCCCTGACCGTATTATTCCCGGGCGTGATGACAAGGAGATGTGGCGTGAGGGACCGATTGCACCCGACTTTGCCCACGAAGAGGTGCTGCCCAAGCTGACTGAAAAAGCGGTTGCCTATGTAGAGGAGCGCGCTGCAAGCGACCAGCCCTTTTTCCTCTACTATCCACTACCCGCCCCGCACACGCCGATTCTGCCAACCGCAGAATTTCAGGGCAAATCGGGGACCAACGAATATGGCGATTTTTGTCTACAAGTGGATGATCTGATCGGTCAGTTGATGGCCGTGTTGGAGAAGCATGGGTTGACCGAGAACACCATCTTTGTCTTTACCAGCGACAATGGCTGCTCTCCCCGCGCCGACTTTGACGAGTTGGCCGCTGTTGGACACAGACCCAGCTACCATTTTCGTGGGCATAAGGCCGATATCTATGAAGGCGGTCATCGTATTCCGCTGGTGGTGCGTTGGCCGCAGACAATTGCAGCAGGGACAGCCAGCCATGAAACCGTCTGTTTGGTAGACCTCATTGCCACCTGTGCCGATGTGGTGGGCGATGTGCTGCCCGCTAATGTGGGTGAGGATAGCGTGAGCAATCTACCCGCATGGCGTGGTGAGTCGATACCCACATCGTTGCGCGAAGCCACCGTACATTCATCGGTTAATG
>JBCCFC010001336.1:0-3533 GCA_039029935.1 Chloroflexota bacterium | reverse complement strand
CGGACGCATTTGCCGTCTGAAAGGCATGAATCAAATTTTGGGGATGGGAGGAAACTCTTTTGACTTGTTCGTAAGCTTTAGGCATCGATCGAAAAACCGGAGGCGTTTAGCTTTTACGCTTCACCACCTTGCTGAGTGATTAGCTGGTTGGGAGGCTGAGCTCCCAAGAGGAAAAGTCATGGACAATGCATAGGCAATTTGATAGCGGGGACCGCGCCTACGATCTGCATCACAGTACCGTTGACTTCGCGGAAGCAAATCCGCAAACAATCGTGACGTGCCACCAATGCACCCAGACTACGCTCTAGCGCAGCGATATCAAGCATCCCCTTCATGCGCATCGCCTGCACTTCATTGTAGGCGATAACGTCTGGCTCAAGCTGTGCCAAAAACCAAAGCCGTTCCTGTGCAAATGAAAGCGGGGCTGGGTCATTGCGGTTATGGGTGGGAATCGTTTGTGGCTGTCTCTGTTGAAGTCCGGCTAAGAGCCGTTCTTCAAGTTGTATCCGATCTTCGATTGAAAGCTGCGCAATATGCGTCCCGATTGCTTGTTGTTGATTGCGATCATCCATGCGCGATATCGTTGTTCCGCTCCTTCTCAACCAAATAGGTCACAACAAGCACAGCCATCTCTGCAACTGTGGCAGCTACAAAAAAGGCACCCAGCCCAATCTCTACACTAAATTCGTGCATCACGTGTGAGGCAATTCTTGTCGCCTGCAAGGAATCCCCACCCAAATCCAAAAATGGATCATGGATGCCTATCGTTGATAAGTCTAGGATAGTCTGCCAAATCTCCGCAATACGGATTTCGATGGGGGTTTGTGGTGGTGCATAGGCAACGTCTAATGTGGGGCGATTGCTCTGGGGTGGTGGCAATGCAGGGCGATAGAGCTTGCCATTGGCCGTTGTCGGCAGTGCATCCATATATTGAAAACGCGTCGGAATGGCATACGTTGGCAGATGCTCGGCGAGATAGGTCCGGAGAGCCGTACTGGTCGGTTTTTGCCTGTCTGTTGGCACAATGTATGCGGCCAAACGCTGCGTTTTATCAGTGGCTACATACGGCCAAACCGCCACAGATGCGACTTGTGGATGCTGGACAAGACAGGCTTCGACGGCTTGCACGTGTACCTTGTTGGCCGCAATCTTGATCTGATAGTCTTTCCGCCCCAGATGCATCAAGCAACCCTGCTCATCCATACAGCCCAAATCGCCTGTATAATAAGTACGCATCTGTGGGTCTTTCGGGTCTGTTGCAAAGACTTCTGCCGTGCGTTCTGGCAGATGCCAATAGCCGGGGGAGAGATAGCGGCTGCGCACGACAATCTCGCCTGTCTCACCCATTTTCACAGGCTGATGATGGTCATCGACGAGAAAAAGTTCATGCCCATCCGTTGCATACCCCACCGGAACGGAATCCGTATTTATCTGACGTTCATGAGGAAGGAAATAGCGACAAACTGCCCCTGTCTCGCTGCTGCCATAGCGGTTGACCAACACACAGCGAGACTTTAGATGACGGTGGAACTGGTCTAGGTGATTGCTATGGGTCGTCTCTCCAATCAACAGTAGAACACGCACATGTTCGAGTCGGGCAGATGGGTGCATGGCCTCAAACAGGTGGGTGGCAACAGTGGGGGCAATCCAAAGATGTGTAATTTGTCGTTGATTGAGCCAATCAATGGTCGCCTCTGCCGAATGATTGCGTAGATTCCACAAAAACAACGATGCCCCGTTCAACAACGCATTGGCAACCATGTGACCAGCAATATTGGTGTTCAGGGAGGACAACAGTGCGAATCTATCTTGGGCGCAGATATGCATGTCGTTGGTGTCGTTACGCACAAAGTGCAGCACATTCCCGTGTGTTTGAAGTACACCTTTGGGTGTCCCCGTTGAGCCAGAGGTGTAGCAGAGCCACGCTGGCGATGCAGATTTCATCATTCGGCAGCGCAGCGCGGTCAAGAGGCGTTCATCACCCATCGGCAGCGTGTCGATATTGAGCAATGAAACATGGGGTGGGATGAGCCGTTGTGTGAGAGAAAGGTCGTCCGTGTTGGTCAACACAAGCGATGTTTTGCTGTCCTGCACGATATAACGCATCTGCTCATCGGGCAGGCGTTTGTTGATGATGGTATAGAACCGTCCAGCCATCCACACCCCAAGCATGGCTGCAATCGCATGGGGGCTGTCGTCCAGGAAGATGGCAACAGGCGTGTCGTACTCAGGTGACGCCTGGCGAATCGCATAGGCGATGCCTGCCGCCTGGTACGCTAGTTGCTGGTAGGTGTACTGTTGTTGCGCATCCTCAATCGCAATGGCATCTGGAGACTGCGCTACGATTTCAAAAAACCGTTGATGGAGTGTGGCAACGCGCTCTTCATCTGGAAATGGCGTCCACACGCCCGTCGGATGCACACACTTGTCGATGGTGGTCTGTTGCCATGTTGGACTTTGTGATTTCGTCATGATTGGCCTCAACTCCCTATTAGATATATTCTCTATGATCAAGTATAATCGCTGATAGGCTTAACTTGAAAGTTAGATGGAACTCAGAGCGAAGAATGGGTTCAAATGGGATTTGGAGCGTTTCTATGCCAATAAAATCAAAAAAATTTATTCATCGAACAACGACATCAAACCACGACGAACAGGATCAACAACATGCCTGGCACCAAGATTCTTCACATGGTGCAGGTCTACAGCGCAGCCATGAAGGTGGCGGACTGCAGAGGGGTGGTGGGTTGCAGAGATGTGGCGGGCTGCAAAGAGGTGGTGGACTGCAAAGAGGCGGTGGGCTGTCAGCATCGCATCAAGGTAGCGCAGGTAATCACATTCAACGTACAACACTCATTCAACGTGACCCTTTCGATGATGACGAGGATAATTCTGGTCGCAGAAGGTCGCTGTCAACGGTTGATTTAAGCATGTTTAATCAAAACATCAACTATGATCATCAACCAGAGTATCCAACAGAGGAGATGGCCTATGGTGAAGATGCCAAATGGAGCGAGATAAGCTATCGCGGCTTTGAAGGAAGGAAGAACGTTGCGCTGGCATTGGCAAAAGTACATAAAGCAACCATGAGCCAATTCAAAGCGCATATCAAAAAATATTTTCAGCTTGATTCACTGACCGAGTTTAATAGGCTTCTTAAAGAACAGTACGGTATGAATATCCCCTCGTACATAAACATAATCCCTTCGCTCTATTCGGATCCAATGATGGTGCTTGGCAGATACCTAAGATAAAACGAACCTACGCCACAATCAGCAAATCCGGCAACGCCTCTCGCAACGCCGATACATCGCGTACACGACTGCCACGCAAATGAAGCTGTTGCAAGTTGCTCAACCCCGCCAACGCCGATACGTCCTGAACCTGCGTATTTATCAGGGTTAGCTGTTGCAAGTTGCTCAACCCCGCCAACGCCGATACGTCCTGAACCTGCGTAGCACTCAGGGTTAGCTGTTGCAAGTTGCTCAACCCCGCCAACGCCGATATGTCCTGAACCTGCGTTGAACTCAGGG
>JBCCFC010001335.1:0-3533 GCA_039029935.1 Chloroflexota bacterium | reverse complement strand
GTGTTTCCTTGCTCCGTTGTTAGCCCTAATTCGTAGTTCATGTGTAACCTCCATTTCATAACTACAATGAAATGCAATTTTACACGTTCTTTGATTTTGCCTCAATTTTGCCTCTTTTTCGCTCTCTCTTCGAAATTGAAAACCTTTCTCTTTGCACGAAATAGTTGAAACCCCTTCTTTTTGCACAAAAATAAGGTCATAGTTTCTGGCGTGGGTCTAGCATTATCAACAGGGCTACCCCCGCCACCTGCGTCAGTTGCTGTTGATGGTGCAATTAACGGAAGTTGATGTAGGCCAGAGAAAACTGATTGCTTTACCTCAGAAGTATTCGTCAGCGATATGTTATCGGTAGGTATCTTCGGTATGTTAAGAGCACTCAGTTCATCACTATCCGTTGATGATGTACCAGAGCTAGGCATTTCATGACTATCCATTGGTAATGTGACAGAGCGAACCATTTCAGCATTAATGGTTTGCTCTGTCACATTATACTCTTCCCTTTTATGCCTATTCCAGGCACACACGGTGCGACTTGCATTAGCAATAAAAATATGGTTATCATCACTAATCCACATCGGCCAAATAGTAGATGATGTGTCCACATCAAATTGTCTCCATTGTTTCCATTGTTCGTCAGTGTTCTGTGTGTCATTCTGTTCCCACATACGCACTGTGTCGTCCTCACTCCCAGAGATAACATATTTGTCATCAGGACTGAACGCCACTGACCGAACAGCCTCTGTATGACCAACGAGTTCCTTTAGATGCTCTCTGGTTTTAGCATCCCAGAGATGTACAGCATTGTCCTCACCACCTGAGACAATCTTTGTCCCATCACGATTGAACGCCACTGACCAAACAGTTCCTGTATGACCATACAAAATGCCAATATGTTCCAGCGTCTCGGCATTCCATAAACGTACTGTTGTATCTGTGCTACCAGAAACAATGAAATCCCCATCAGGGCTAAAGGCGATACTATTGACTGCCCCTTGATGGCTTCGCTGTTTGCCCGGCAGTGTTTGTATCAACGCTGTCCGTTGTAAGGTTGCATGGAGGGTTTCAGATACAGTCTCTGAAACGGGCTGCTCATTTACCCAAGTGACTAAGGCTGCATCACGAGCGATGATAAGGGTTTCATCATCATTCCATTCGTTACTGTATACGGATAATTTATTGTGGAGTTCATTGGATAATAGTCGTCTTTGTGCTCTTTGTGATTTTTGTTTTTCTTGAAGATTAAAATCCGCTGTGGCGTGAGCACGTCTTGCTTCGTCGGCATTTGCGTCAGCAATCCTTCTAGCAGCCACAGCAGTTTCTTCAGCAGCCACAGCATCTTTTTCAGCAGCCACAGCATCTTGTCGAGCATCAGAAATTATTGTAGCTAGTATGATTGCAATCAGCAGCAATAGCGACACCACAGCCAATGCCCAACGACTCTGTTGCACACGTCGTTTTTCGGTTGCCGCCAATGCCTGTGCCAATGTAGCACGTTCCTCAGCCTCTTTGCGTGCCTGCTCTTCTTGGGCAAAACGTCGCTCTTCCTCCGCCAAGCGTTCTTTTTCCTGTTGCCGCTCCTGCCAATCCAACAACGACTTGCCCAACACATCATGAAAAATCTCATACTGAATATCATCGCCCTTGGGGGTACGCACCCCATTGAGCAGCCGCCAATTTTGTAGGCGTTTGACCAACGCTGTCACGCCCGTTTGGGGTGCATCCTGCTCCGGTTCGGTGGCGTAGAAGACCAGTTCATCCATTGTCAGCGCAATCTTTGTGCCTGATGGTGTCACCAGTCGATCAAAAAAGCGTAATGCTAGTTGGCGTTCTGCATCGCTCAAGGTGTCGAGCAGCTCGTTGAGATAATTGTCCACAATATTGCTGGAGCCACCAAGAGCATCAAGCGTAGACTGACGTAGCTGCTCGGCACCCTGCTTGGCTTCCTCATCCCACAGCCGTGTCAGAACCAGTTGCAGATAGGGTGCTTGGATTTCGTCACGCAGCGGGGTGGCTGTCGTTTCTGTCTCTTGGTCCAGCCGCCCCACTTGGTCGAGAATGGTTGTCACCAATGACGGTTCAATCGCATAGTTGGTGCTGTGCTGCTTATTCGGTTCGGTGATAGCCGCTTCCCCAGCCTTGCGCGTCAGGTGGCTGATGCTCATACGGTTGTCGAGCAGTGTGGGGATGTGCCCCTTGAAGTGGTCGAGCTTGGCAAGCGCATCCTCGCGCAGGCTGATGAGTATGTTGACACGCAGGCTACGGTGGTTGATGAGTTGGATGAGTTGTGTGCCAAAGTCGGCCATGTCCGCTGGTGGGTCGGTGTATTGGGCGCGGTATTGAAAATATTCCTCAAACTGGTCGAGGATAAGCAGAAGGTCGCTGTCGGTTGTGGTAATGACCTGTTGGAGTTGGGATAGTAACGCAGGCATCCTGCCTGTCGCGGTGTTTGTCGCGGTGTCTGTCGCGGAGACAGGCAGGATGCCTGTGTTACTGATAGTCTGGCTGAGGCCAAGTAGGGGGTCTTGTTGCCAGCGGTTGAAGTAGATGGGGATATACTCAGGATAGATGGGACTGCCGGGTGTGCCACCGTATTGACGTTGTGCATCCGCGCGTTCAAGAAACTGCGCCATGACGCCGGCACGCAGAATCGACGATTTGCCCACACCGCTGGGGCCATAAAGCAACGTCAGCCGTCGCACCTCAAGGTTATCGGCAATCAACGCGGTCTCACGGTCACGTCCAAAGAAGTAGGCCGCTTTCTCCTCGGTATAAGGTTCAAGACCGATATAGGGGCTGGGGCGAGTCGCCTGTAACACAGGCATCCTGCCTATCTCGGTTTCTTGTGGTAATGCTATTGGGTCTGTCTGTATACTCATATCTGCTCATTGATATAGGCCACCACTGTCTCTGTCGCGGCATCGATCGGCTCGATATCGTGATGGTCCCAAAACTTTTTCTCAATCAACGTGCCTGTGGGTAAGATAGCCCAATGACGTTCGGTCTTGCGTTTTTTGGGGCGTGGCAAGCGTTGCCACACCAAACGCAGATGCCAAGACTGGAGCGAGTGTCCAAAGAAAAGATAGCTCCGTTTTTTGACCTGCTTGACCACGCTGGGGGGCAACATTTCTTTCAGCGTCCGTGAGGGTAGATAGGAGAGAAATTGGTCTTCTGTCACCACCACACTGTCCGGTTCGCTGCTGACACCGCGCCCACAAAGCTTGACAATGATGGGGTAGTCATCCTCTTTATGCGCGTCATAGCTGGTGGCATCCAGCACCGGCGTTGGCTTGTTGCCTTGGGGTCGGTTATGTTGATCATCCCCTTGTCCATGTGGTGGGAAATGGAGAAAACACTCTGGATGCCAGTCATCGTCCTCATCTTCAAAGGCGGGGCGATAGGCAAAGAGATGAAGGCGTTGGCTTGGTGCCTTGGGGTCGGTTATGTTGATCTTGGTGATGTGAATGGGGATGGATATCCGGATCTATACGTAGGAAATTATTTTGAGGACTATGAAGGCTCCCTGGACCAGTTCG
>JBCCFC010001334.1:0-3534 GCA_039029935.1 Chloroflexota bacterium | reverse complement strand
TTTAGTCATTCCTGTACAGGAATGACTAAAAACTGACAGGGTACTACTCAGCACAGAATTGAGCATACGGCTATGATGTCCAATCATATACAGCCATCACACACAGATAGATTATCTACAATTTGTCCTGATACAACCAATACAAGCATAACCAATACAAGCATAACCAATACAAGCATAACCAATACAAACATAGACAGTAACATTATAACCAAACAAAACAACGACAATCTCAACCAATCATCACTGCCACTCGATCCACCTGTAGTTCCCTCCACAAAAAGAGAGTCTGAGTGCATTGACTTACAGGGACCTGAATTACAGAGTGCTGATTTGCAGGATCCTAACTCAGAGAGCATTGATATTGGGACAGAAAAAATGCCATTAACGGCCATTTTAGAAAGCCTGCTATTTGTTGCCGAGACGCCTGTTGAGGTTGCAAATTTAGCGAAAACGTTGAACCTACGCGCTGAAACGGTCGAACAGGGATTACATGCCTTGGGTCAACAGTATGAGTTATGCCAACGGGGGCTGCGCCTTCAAGAGTATGAAGGTTGTTTCCAGTTGGTGACAGCACCGACTGCTGCACCAATTGTTGAGGCGTTTCTTAACACCACGGTCAGCACACGCCTGAGCAATCCCGCCCTTGAAAGCCTTGCGATTATCGCCTATCGTCAGCCCGTGACACGCGCACAGATTGAGGCGATCCGTGGCGTGGATAGTTCTGGCGTCGTTCGCTCCTTGATTCAACGTGGATTGGTGGAAGAACGGGGTCGGCTCGAGGTCGTTGGCCGTCCTATTTTGTACGGCGTGACTGAGTTGTTTATGCAGCACTTTGGCCTGACCAATCTACAAGAATTACCACCGCTGAAAGAAGACGAGGCAGATACGTTATGGGCGGCGACTGTTTTGGAAAATGAAGAGTTGACAGTTGATAGTTGATAGTTGATAGTTAAGGTATGTATTGAGTGGAGGTGGGTCTATGTTTTTTATTGCAAAAATAATATTCAAAGTTTTTTGTGTCTTGCTCGTCATATTAATGATTTCCCGGATACTAAACGTAGCCCCGTTTCAATTAGCTGGCTCTTCCATTGTTCATGCTCAAAGCAAGTCAATGGTTTGGGAACGTTTCGATGTAGCTATCATGATACAGACCGATGGCACAATTGATGTTGTTGAACATCAGACCCATCATGTCACCAAGGGTACATTTACCTTTGGCTACCGAACCATTGCCAAACAAAATTTGACTGCCATTGACGGCTGGGTCTTGACTGATGATGTCGGTCATACCTATGAACTACGCGAGACAGGGACGGATGATTATACGTTTACCGTGACTGAAAATGATGAACAGTACATTCTCTACTGGTACTTTCCGGCAATTGGACCTGATATCTCAAAACAAGACAGCACAGCCATAGACACTAGAACCTTCACCTTGCGCTACACCGTCCATGATGCTTTACGCTTTTATGCCGATGGCGATCAGCTATGGTGGACGGCAATTTATCAAGATCGTATCTTCCCCGTTGAACGTGGTAATGTCCGTGTCCAATTACCACGGGTTGCGGAGATTCAACAGTGGGATGCTTATGTGAATGATAGCAACGCGGCTGATGTGCTGGCAGGTACGCTCATGGTAGAGGTGATGCAGCGTGATAGACAGGAGGATATGTTCCCCAAAAACACGTCTGTCGAAGAGATTCCCGATCAAACAGAACAAGAAATACCACAGTCAGTCAATTTTATGCTGATTGAGGGGCTGGCAGGTGGAGAGGGATTTGAGGTGCGGGTTGAGTTTAGTCCTGGTATTGTCAACGGTGTGCCTCAACCTTGGCAGATCATGGCCGACGTCGAAGCCGAGAAACAAGCCACAACTCAACAATGGCGCGCCTTTTGGGGACCGATTGCAGGTGTAGGCTTTGGTGCATTGGGCGCATTGTTTGCGTTGGGCGGGCCAGCGATACTATACCTGCTCTGGTATCGTTTTGGGCGTGATAAACCCATCAAACAGTTGGCTGACTATTTACCCGAGCCACCTGATAGCCTCGCACCAGGCATTGCTGGTACATTGCTGGATGAGACAGTCGATATGGAGGATATCATCGCTACGTTGGTGGATTTGGCGCAGGCCAAAGCGATCAGCATCACCGAGATTCCCTCTGAAATACCACCCGGGCGAGATTTTCTCTTCCGGCGTGAACGGGGCGACGTACCCTTGCAGGAGTATGAAAAGACGCTGCTGAAAGCCCTCTTTGGAAGCCATCGTGTCAAAAGCAACAACAAAAAAAATGCAAAACATATTCGCAGTGAAGTACGTCTTTCTGAGCTAGAAAATCAATTTTATGCTAAAATAGAGGATATTCAAGACGAGATGTACGCTGCGGCTGTGGACAAAGAACTATTTCCCGAAAGCCCAGAGCGCACACGCGGTATTTATTTGGGCTTTGGCTTTTTCCTGCTAGTGATGGCCGTTGTACTGGGCTTCCTGCTCAATATCCTCTACAGCGACTTAACAGGACTAGCCGTCTTGCCCGGCGTCGGGTTGGGTATTACGGCATTGACGCTAATGATTGTTTCGCGGGCCATGCCACGCAAGACAGAGCATGGCGCAGAATTGGCAAATGGGTGGAGTGCGTTCAAACAGTACCTTCTGCACATTGACGAGTACACTGATCTGAACAAGCAAAAGGCGATTTGGGACCGCTGGCTTCCCTATGCCATCGCCTTTGGCATTGAAAAAGAGTATATCCGCAAATTTGAGGCGATTGACGCACCTGCACCCGCATGGTATATTCCCACCCTTGATAAGTATGATGAACGGCACGGCTATTATGAACAACCCTATCGCCACAACAATGGCAGTATTTCGCCGATTGAGGAGAAACTTGTCAGCATTAGTACAGGGTTGAGGTTGATGTTGTGTTCAGCGAGTAGTACGTTAACAAGTAGACCAGAGCCGCAGCATTCTGGTATTGGTGGGTAAATTTTACAGAGATCAGGACAAGAACTTATGCGTTATCTATTTTCTTGATTTTCGGTAAAGAAATCGGATATTGAGGGACGCTAATAAATTAGCTTTATGTATAATCATAGTGAAAAAGATATATGATATGAGAACTATCTCAATGACAGAAATACAGCCACCGCTACCTTTTTTAAATTGGGTCACAAAGGATCAAGAGGATGTTATTTTACAAAATAATGGAAAATCTCAGGTTGTCCTTATCCCCTTTACAGATTATGAGCTTTTGTTAGAAGCAAGGAAAATACAGAAAGAACGTGCAGAGAAAGAACGAAAGGCATTGTTCTATCTGGAACAACTTAGGCTTGCAGCAGAAGAAAATAGTAAAGTAAATCAGGATTTATCCGACGAGGAAGTGGATGAACTTGTCGAAGAGATAACTAGTGAAGCTATAGGTAGCTTAGTTGAGCGTGGTGCAGTGAGGTTTGTCAACTCATGATATATGCACTTGCCGATACTATAGCAAAAACGGTTTGAAAACCGGAATTTCTTACAAGCATCTACTC
>JBCCFC010001333.1:0-3534 GCA_039029935.1 Chloroflexota bacterium | reverse complement strand
TTTTTACGAAATGGACAATGTGAATCAGTATTTAACAAGCGTCTTGGACTCATCGATCAGAATATGTTGGATGAGATTTCAGAAGAGTTAGGGGCAGATTTTGACGAACTCTATCATATCCACTCGCGAGCATTTAAATGACCAATTCAGAAGTATTGATTGATATATTGCATGAGCTATACCCCGACCGCACAAAAAATTGCATTGATATGGAAAATGATCAACAATTGATTGTTTATGAAGGGGATGATTCTCGATCTTATCTACGAGCCATTTCGGAGGATGAATCAGATTCGATCATTGGGTTTAAAATTACAAATAATAAATGTAAATCTATTCATCTACTTGCGGTAGATGCTTGTTTCTTTCACAGTAGTGATGAAAAAAAACGATGTGATTGTTTGATTTTTGACAATTACACACTTTGTTTCGTTGAACTAAAAACAAATGCACGACGCCATAGAGCAACGAAAAGATTGAAAGGGGTACGAAATCAGATTGCCGCATCAATCCAGTTTTTCAAAACGCATATCCTCTCAGATTCTCGAGTTGTAGATAAGTATGAGCTAGAAGCCTATGTTGTTATGAAAGATAATGTGTATCCTCGTAGTCGCCCCTCACATCAGGCAACTCTTTTAGATTTTCTAGAACAGTATGGTGTCGAACTGTTTGAACAAAATACAAAATCATTTTAATCGTCAACATTGACCATAAGTAAAACCCCAGTAAGTTTTTAGAAGTCCGACTTTTCATTGAGTGAGTATTTACACTGGCAGTCATGCCAAAAGTCGGACTTCTATTTCTAATTTCTTTTTTTTGGTTTACTTATAAAAACAACAGGATGTTATCAATGACACGCCTACTTACACTACTTATTTCATCTATACTCATTCTAACAGGCTGTGTTATCCAGCCAATTACACCTATGGGAGAAGAAATCAATGACGAAGAAGAAATCACCATTGATTTCTCACGCACCGTTATCGTTAACACACCACACAATGAGCCAACTACACCATGCGAGGACACATTTATCGCCCATGACTTGGACCACATCACGACAGTCATCGGCGATGTCGTCCGTCTCTATGACAGCAACGGTTCTGGCTTGGCAATTAACGACCTCGACAACGATGGTGATTTGGACATCGTGCTGGGTAACTTGGCAGGAGCCAACGCTATTTTCTGGAATGAGGGGGGAGCCGATACGTTCCCCATATTCAGTAAAGAAGAACTGCTCTTGGGCCGCACACGGTCCATCAACATCGTCGATTTTGACGGTGATGGCTGGCAGGATATCGTCTTTGCGCGTCAACAAGCGCGTCCGACACTGTGGCGTAATGTAGGCATCGCAGAGGGGGATACGCAGCCGATATTTGAAGATGTTAAGACAACCGACCTCTGGGTCAACGCCTTCACTACATCATGGGCTGACCTCAATGGCGATGGTGATTTGGACATGGTGGCGGCATCCTATGATACCGAGTACACACGGGGCGACCCGGGGGCGTCTGGTGGTGGTGGTGTTGCTGTTTTTGACAATCAGGGGGCAGGTGACACTTATGAATCAGAGGGGCTGGCCTTTAGCACACAGGCATTGGCGATTCTGCTCGAAGATATCAACGACGATGGCGCAGTTGATGTCTTGGTCGGCAACGATTTCTTTCTCAAAGATTTGGTGTGGCTACAGCAGGATGGTGCGTGGGAGGAGATTGACCCCTTCCCTGTCATGTCCATGAACACTATGAGCTATGCCACGGGGGATGTCAACAACGATGGACAGCGTGAACTCTTTGCAGGGGATATGCTGCCCTATCAGGCAGATGAGAAGACAATGTCGAAGTGGATGCCTGTGGTCGAACATATAGAAATGATTCCAGGCGACCCGCAGATCATGGCAAATGTGCTTCATGTCTATGACACAGATAATCAAGAAAACTTGGCGTTTGTCAATCAGGCCGAAGCATTGGGCATCGCCGCCGCAGGCTGGAGTTGGTCGGCACAGTTTGGTGATTTGGACAATGATGGCTTGTTGGACTTGTATATTGTCAACGGCATGAACGCCGAGGAACTATTTGCTCATCTGCCCGGGAACGAGCTTGTTGAGGAAAACTTGGTCTTCCGCAATGAGGGTGACGACGGCTTTGTGGTGCAAGATTGGGGGCTAAACTCAACACTCAGTGGGCGCAGTATGAGTATGGCTGATCTGGACCAAGATGGTGATTTGGACATTGTGGTGAATAACCTCTTGGGGCCTGCACAGATTTTTGAAAACCGTCTTTGCGGTGGCGATGGTCTCACGGTTGATCTGCATTGGTCAAGCAGCCAGAATACACGTGCAGTGGGCGCAACGGTCATGCTCCATACCTCTGATGGTGTCTACCAGCGTGACGTACGCACAGCTAGCGGCTATCTCTCTGGTGTGCCAGCCCAAGTGCATTTTGGTGTGCCAGAGGGCAGCGTGGTTGAGGCACTCGAAATCGTCTGGCCGGACGGTGAGGTGACGATGGTAGAGGATATTACCACGGGGATGCTTGTTTCCGTGACTCGATAGGCTGGATGTAGAAGTCCTACTTTTATCAAAAGTCGGACTTCTACACGACCGACTTACTTCAACCAAGACGTATGCAACACCATATCATCCTCAAACGAACGTTGCGGTGCGATACCCGCCGACTGCAATGCACCGTGATACGCTTTCACCGCCTCTTCAGGCGAAATGTTGTCATCAGCGACTTCACGCAGAATTTCCACAAAGCGCAATGGGCTAGCCGTGTTCTTGATACGGCGACCAAAGAGTGCGACTCGTGCGCCATATTTCTTAGCTTCGGCCAACAACTTAAATGTATCATAGTTTGTGCTGGCAGGGCCACCGAGTACACCGACCGTGAGCGACGTGTAGGTAACCAATTCTTCCAGTGCTTTGGGACCATTGTAGGGAATCTTCAAGAATTCCGGGCGAGACGCACGGGGAATTGCCGCCACCATCCGCGCAATACAGTCGTTGACAAAAGTCGGAATATCCTCTTCAGCAAGGTCTACAGGTGCATTGGGGTTGAAGACTTCGAGAAAATATTGAAAGCCTTTTTGTCCCGCCTCAATGCGAAATTCCTTGAATCGCTCTAAGCCAAACCAATCTGCATCCAAGTTGTTGTTAAAGGTAATCGAATACAGCCCTAAGTTGACATCAGGAACCTGCCCCGGTGTCGGATTGAGCGTGCCATAGCGTGCTTCCTCAATCGTTGTGGTCGCAAAGGGGCGTGAGGGTTGCGTTTTGTAGCTACCGCCATGTACGCCCCAGATATCGGTGGCGTCGTTGGCACGAATCGCAGGTGTCATGGGAGACTCGTCAAAGAGTCGCTCATCACGTGCTAGGCGATCCATCACTGAGACCGAGGTCAACAGGATATCTAGCTTTTCCTGTCGAACAAGGTCCACCAACTCATCCTCAAAGACTTGCAATGACGGGTGGGACCCACAAATCGAGCGAATGCCACCCATGTCCGCATCTGCCGCATAGCAGATGATAAATTC
>JBCCFC010001332.1:0-3540 GCA_039029935.1 Chloroflexota bacterium | reverse complement strand
GGTGTGGGGGTGTGATGGTGTGATGGTGTGATAGTATGATAATGTGATGGTGTAGTTCGCAAATAATTTGCTCACTCATCATCCACTATTCACTATTCACTCCTAAGAAACAAGAATTTTTAGTGCAAAATATTTCACTTTAATTCTGTTTCTTTCCGATTGAACCGCCGAAGGCGGTGGGGTTACTATTCACTATTCACTATCACACCCCTACACCCCCACACCCCTACACAAAACTAGGGGAGTAACACTATGAGTACATTCATGACATCACCGAGCTTGCTTTTCACCAGTGAGTCGGTTTCTGAGGGACACCCTGATAAAATGTGTGATCAGATTAGCGACGCTGTGTTGGATGCTATTTTTGCGCAAGACCCACATGCACGTGTCGCCTGTGAGACAGCCATCAAGACAGGGTTTGTGATGCTGTTGGGTGAGATCACCACTAGTGCCGTTGTCAACTACGATGAACTGGTGCGTGGTGTCGTCAATGACATTGGCTTTGACCACAGCGACAAGGGCTTTGATGGCAACACCTGTGGCGTTCAGGTTGCGATTGCAGCGCAGAGTGCCGATATTGCAATGGGTGTTGACAAGGCGCAAGAGGCCAAGGCTGGCGAGATGACTGAGGAAGAAATTGAGGCGGTCGGCGCAGGTGATCAGGGTATGATGTTTGGCTATGCCTGTAACGAAACCGACACCCTGATGCCGATGCCGATTTTCTACTCGCACAAATTGGTGCGTCGCATGGCCGAACTACGTAAGGATGGCACACTGCCTTGGTTGCGCCCGGACAGCAAGAGCCAAGTCACCATTGAGTATAGCTATGGCAAACCCAAGCGTGTTCACACGGTGCTAATCAGCACACAGCACGCACCGGAGATTAGCCAAGAAGACATCCGTTCGCAGTTGATTGAGCATGTTATCATGCCCACATTGCCAGCCGATATGGTCGATGATGAGCTGCTCATCTACACCAACCCAACAGGCCGTTTTGTCGTTGGCGGCCCAATGGGTGATGCAGGGCTGACTGGACGTAAGATCATCGTTGATACCTATGGTGGCATGGGGCGTCACGGTGGTGGTGCGTTTAGCGGTAAGGACTGCACCAAGGTTGATCGCAGTGCTGCCTACGCTGCGCGCTGGGTTGCCAAGAACGTGGTCGCCGCTGGTTTGGCCGACCGCTGCGAAATTCAGGTAGCCTACGCCATCGGTGTCGCACGCCCGCTCAGTATCAACGTAGAGACGTTTGGCACAGGCATCATTGCCGACGAGAAGATTGCTGAGTTGATCGACGCTGAGTTTGATCTGCGCCCAGGTGCAATCATCAGCGACTTAGGTCTTCGTCGTCCTATCTATCGCCAGACCGCGGCCTATGGTCATTTTGGTCGTGATGATGTGGATTTGCCTTGGGAAAACACGGATCGCACTGAGGCGTTAAAGGCTGCTGCGGGGATTTAAGGTGACAGAGTTACAGGGTGAAGGGGTGACTGAGTGAGTGGGTAATAGGCAGATAAACTTGCAACCCTTCAACTTTTCGACTTTTCACCCCTTCAGCTTTTCATCAGAAAAATATTCACGTCTTTTTGGACGACAATGTAATATGGTATAATGATTAGGTGGGGTATACAGTTAATCACGCTGTATACCCCACTTATTTTTTGAGAAAAGGATGGCTGGCCGTGTCAGTCATATGATGAAAACAGACCATGTGTTTTTCATAGAAATAATCCCCTATGATATAATGCCCTCATCCATAACTCTATGTCATTCATGATTTGTAAATCAATAATCTATTAGGAGAAAAATTATGGGAAAATTTGACATGAGTGGGAAACGGGTCCTACATCTATTTGCTGAAGGATGGGCGAAGTGGGTTTTGAAGCAGTCACAGTTAACAGTGCTGGATGAAATATCCGGCGATTTTCAGTTTGTCTCCCGTGCATCGGACTCACTGTTAAAAGTGCGCACACCCGGCGGCGAACCGTTTCTGCTGCTAACAGAACTACAATTACGCTATCCTGCCCACAACAAAATGGAACGTCGTCTTGCGGCTTATGCGGCCTTGGCACGTGAGAAATTTGGATTGGACGTCTACGTGGTTGTCATCTATCTATTGCCAGCGGGTGATGAGGTGATAATCGGGACAGAATTTCATAGGGAGTTTATGGGGCAAACGGCACACCAAGACTTCCAAACGAGGAAGATGTGGCAGCTAGATGCATTGCAAGCATTACGTACCAAAAACCCTGTGTTGCTTCCCTTTATACCATTGATGAAGGGTGGCACAAAAAAATCAACGATACAAACGTGTATTAAGCGGATTGAACAAGAGGAAGAGGCAGAGGAATTGGGCGCAATGATGCTTGCCTTTGCTAGTGCAGTGATGGATATAGCAATTTTGAAACAACTGACGAGGTGGGATATGCAGGTTTTATTAGAGACACCATTCTTTCAAGAAATCATCGAAGAAAATCGGGAACCATGGATCGAAGAAGGTCGCGAAGAAGGACTCCAAAAAGGACTTCAAGAAGGGATTTATCGCTCAACATTGCGTAACATACAGCGATATATCGCACACTTTTTTCAACTGCCACTTGACTATTATGATGATCAGCTAGAAAGTCTGGATTTGACGGCACTTGAGGGACTGAGCGAGAGCATGTATGACATTGAGTCGCGCGGTGCGTTTGAAAAGCAGCTTCTGTTGCTTGAACAAGCCGATAATGCCTAGATGATGGTCAGCCGTAGAGCGATTCAATGAACAAGAGTCAACAACCAAAACGAATTTTTGTCTCATCGGGACCACGCAATATCTCAACGGCGTTAATGTATTCCTTTGCCCAACGCTCAGATACAGTTGTGGTGGATGAGCCGCTGTATGGACATTATCTGCATACCACAGATGCTGATACCTATCATCCTGGGGCTGCCGAAACATTGGCAACCAGAGAAAACGACTGGCAAAAAGTGGTTGATGATATCCTGACCGATGCGCCCTTATCCGAGAATAGCAACAAATCAGTCATCTTTTACAAGAACATTACCAACCATTTGCGAAATATGGAATGGGATTTTCTGGGCAGTGTCACCAATGTGATTTTGACGCGTGACCCGCGCGAGATGTTGCCCTCCTTTGCCAAAAATGTGCCCACAATGACCTTGCGAGATACAGGGTATCCCGAGCATCTTGAGTTACTGACGTTTGCACGTGAGCGTGGACAGGAACCACCTGTACTAGATGGGCGCGAGGTGCTGAAGAATCCAGGTGTTGTATTGGCAAAATTGTGTGAGCAGATTGGCATCCCTTTTGACGAAGCGATGTTGAGTTGGCCCGCAGGCGCACGACCGGAAGATGGTACATGGGCACCTTATTGGTATAGCAGCGTTCATCAATCAAATGGGTTTCAGCCCTATCGTCCAAAAAATGAGCCTTTCCCTGCATACTTAGAGCCGCTACTCGACGAATGTCTGCCACTGTATGAAGAAATAACAAAGTTAGCAATTCGGGCCAGATAAGTTAAACTGATCTACTTTCCT
>JBCCFC010001331.1:0-3540 GCA_039029935.1 Chloroflexota bacterium | reverse complement strand
GCGCGCGAATTTTCAAAATTTGATGGATTGAACATCTCTAACCGACTCCTTGTGTGAAAGGTGGAAAGGTTGAAGGGTGGAAAGGTGGAAAAGTGGAAAAGTTGAAGGACTAATATGTATACTCGTCTTTATACATATCGCGATTGCTCATCGTCCCTTCAAACCTTCAGCCTTTCCACGCTTCAACTTCACCTCTATTTATATCAAATGTCTTAAATATGCTTCCGGGTTATTTAGAAACGTTCGCGTGACGGTTACGTGTTCCAGTTCATCGTATGTTGCTGGCTGGATTGTGCCGTTTTCCAGTTGATAGATGGTGGCGTTGGGATAGGCGAGTAGAATCGGTGAGTGGGTGGCAATGATAAATTGCGCCTGTTGATCGATCATGAGCTTGAGCATGGAGATAAGCGAGAGTTGACGCATTGGTGATAGCGGGGCTTCGGGTTCATCAAGCAGATAGAGTCCGTTAGGCACAAAGCGCGCCTGAAATAACTTGAAGTAACTTTCGCCATGCGACTGCACATCCAACCCATCACCATAGGACGACTTGAGCGCATTTAACTCATTTGCATAAGCCAGCCTCGCTTGGTTCTGAGTAAATTGGCTACGTCCTGCATATTCTACATCCACATTGGCAAGCTCTTCCTGTAATTCGGCACGAGTCTGTTCGATTCTCTTCGCATAGCCAAAAAAGTCCTCAGAGCGTAAGAAGAACCCACGTCGAACACGGGTTGTCCATTCCCAGCGCAGTTGCTTGCTCAGTTGGCGAATGTCTTTCAGCGTTGGGTCGGTGGCAGCAGACTCGCTACCCACCGTTGGCAGGTTGGCTGCACAGGCGATGGCTTCTAGCAAGGTCGATTTGCCAGAGCCATTATCGCCCACAAAAAAGGTAACGGGGGATGAAAAATCTAGGCGGTCAAAGGATTGCATAATGGGCACAGTAAAGGGGAATGTTGCAGGCCATTTCGCTTTATTGCGAATTGAAATTGCGCGTAAATGAATCATTATGGTCGACTGCGTTTCCCCGCCCCTAGCCAGCGTCTCAGACCAAACTTGACAGGATTGTAGCGTTTGACCATGATCACGGTACTCAATGCCTCTTCCGCAACACGTTGTGGAATCGAGCCAAAGAAGGACTGCTCTAGTAGCCCCTCCTCAGATGCACCGATGATGATTTGGTCGAAATGCTCGGCCGCCTGCAAAATACCACCTGTAATATCGCTGGCGACTTCCATCCGCAATTCCAGTGGTAGTCCCTCTAGGCCAAACTCTTCAACCAAGGCTTTGCGCCGTTTCTCTAACTCTGATGATTGGATGTTTGGCTCATTCACGACCAAGTTGAGGGCAACAACTTCGGGGCGTAAATCGCCGATTTGTTCCACTGAATCCGCCTCTGTGATCGCCAACTCAATCGCCATGCGTGTGTTAGGACCACCCGCCACAGGCACTAGAATGCGTTTTGGATTGCCGCTCTGTCGGAAGCGCACCACCGCCAAATTACAGGGCGGCGTCTTTGCCATCAGGTCAATCAATGTACCAAATGCTTCGTGGCGATGGGCAATCTGGCTTGGCCAGCCCAACACCATCAACTCTGCTTCCTGCTCACGCGCCACATGGATAATCGAGTCGCCAATATCGCGTCCCAAGCGTAACATCGAGTGAACAGGCACATCAATCTCATTCCCAACGCTGATGACCTCTTCTAGTAGTGGGCGAGCTTGCTTGAGAAAGGCGCGGCCATCACCAACCCCCATCTGAATCGGCACATCAATCACGTGGAGTGCAAACAGTTTGCCATGATTGGCGTGGGCAAAAAGCGCACCAAGCCGCGCCAACGACCGTGCCATCATATCGCTGCCCACAGGCAATAGCACCGAATACTCACGTGAAGCTTCCATCTGCTCAAAGAGTACTTTGTCTTCCAATTTGGCCGCTTCTTGCTGTGCGCCAAAGCGTTGATAGACAAAAAAGCCAAGCCCTAGCCAAACCGCCGTGACCACCCATGCAACCGGGCTGAGTTGAAATAGCTCGATGGCAAGGACCAACTGGACGGCGATAGCAATATATTGAATCCAAGGCACAAAGGGAACACGGAATGTACGCGGCAAATTGGGGTGGGTTTTACGCATCCTGATCAGCGCAACGTTGACCATCAGGAAGAGCAGCAGGAATGTAATTGATGCCCCCGACGCTACATCGGCAACAGGTAGCCCGACAGCGACAATAATGATGAGGATACCGCTGATCCATACCGCCCAATGTGGTGTCTTATTGCGTGGATGGATGCGTCCGAAAATGGATGGCAAGTCACGATCACGCCCCATCGCAAAGGAGACACGACTGCTGGAGTAAATCGTAGCATTGAGGGCTGACATGGTTGAGGCCAAGCCGCCCAAAATCATGATCAATGCACCATAGGGCATGATCACACGTGCCGTCTCAATCATTGCCCGTTCACCATTTTCCCCCAAATACATCCAGTTGGGCAACCCCGAATCCTGCTGCACTGCACCGATGGTGACAAAGGCAACGCCAAGGTAGATGATGACGACGATGGCAATCGCCCCAAAAATGGCGCGTGGAATATTGCGCTCGGGGCTTTTGACCTCTTCACCACTTTGGGCAATGATCTCATAGCCCTCAAAGGCAACAAAGGTAAGCCCCATCGCTAGGATGACACCGCTGATGCCATGTGGGAATGGTCCTGGGTCGTTCCAGAAGTTATCGGCCCAGTTTGGCATATTGCCCATTGCACGAATGCCAAAGTAGACCAATAGCCCCAACACGACGACTTTGAAGATGGTGATAATGTTGCCCACTAAGCCCGTTTCGGATGAGCCGCGTACATTGATCAGAATAAAAATGAGTGCAGAGATGCTTGCAAAGACTTTGACAGCTAGAGCCGCACCACTGAGTCCGAAAAGAAATGGTTCTCCGCTAAAATGTATCCCACCCATTTCCACCAATTCAACAAAAAAGGTTCCAAAGAGCACTGCATAAAGACTACAGGCAACGGAGTGTGAGAACCATGAAATCCAACCTGCATAAAAGCCAAAAATGCGTGATAGCCCTTCCTTGACCCATGCATAGCCACCTCCGGCTTGTGGATAGGCAGAGCCAAGTTCAGCGTAGGCCAACCCTGTTAAACTGGTGACAACACCGTTGAGAAAGAAGGCAAACAAGAGGCCAACCGGACCTGCCTCCCCTGCGGCAATCCCTGTCAACCCAAAGATACCCGCACCAATCATGGCCCCGACCCCGATCATAATAATATCAAACAATCCCAAGTTTCGGTCCAGGGAAACCTGAAATCGTTGTGAAGCCGTCTGTCCTGCCTCTTGGGTGTCGTTCGTGGCGTTATTCACCGCATGATTGGTCCCCGGCACAGACCCTTGGGGCACATCACTGATTACATTAGTGGACATAGAGTTTTGTTTCATCCCTTTCATTACATATAGGTTAAGACTTGCACAGTTGTAGAGGCTTGAACGTTCAAGCCTCTACAACTGTGCAAGTCTTAACCTATATGTAATGAAAGGG
>JBCCFC010001330.1:0-3543 GCA_039029935.1 Chloroflexota bacterium | reverse complement strand
CCCACAGATGCATCTGTGCTAGGTGATTCAATTATTGATGAGATTTACTACCGTCTATTATCAGATGAACGAGGCGGCGAACTGCGGTTTCTGCTGCAGCAAAGAGGAGATATTCAGCGCATTTCAACAGTGGTCGCTCATATTCATGAGAACCTAGATAAACCGATTTCAGTCCAAGAACTGGCGGATATCGTTCATATGAGCCGTACTGCTTTTTATGAGAACTTCAAAGAGGTCATGTACATGTCGCCATTGCAATATGTTAAGTCTGTAAGACTACATGAGGCACAAAAGTTCCTCAAAGAAGGTAAAAGAGTCAATGAGGCAAGCGATATGGTTGGCTATAGCAGCCCGACACAATTTAGCAATGAATACAAACGATATTTTGGCTATCCACCTTCCGCCACAGCGGTGATGGCTTGAGCGAACAAAGGTAGATAGCTCAGGCTTGGTATTGCTGCTGAATCAGAACCTTCGTTGGCTGACATCGATAACGACCCGATTGCCCATGCACATGCGCTCATCACGCCTCGGTATTCTCAAATTGTCTCGCAGAGAAGAGGCAGATGGCGACAAGCACGAGCTCGACAGCAATGGGTCGAAGCAGATGAACTTCAAAACCATCAACGGCAAGGCTAACGATACGGCCAAGAATCGTGAGGGCCAGTATAATGCCAGCCATGCGTATCGGCAGCCATTCTTCATACATCAGACCACGCAGTAGCAGGAGCGCAATCCCCAGAAATAGACCACCAAAGACGGAACGGATTGCAGCCCAGCCATCAGCAGCCTCTGGCGTTAGTTGTAGAAGGTCTACTGTTGCTGCTGGGTTGAACATAAAGAGCAATCCAAGCCCCACGAATGCAAGAACGAGGATGCCGGACAATACTTTTGCTAAAATTTTCATGATATTTCCTATGGTTTTTGAGTGTCACACTTTGTCTCGATGACACAAAGCGATTAAGTAAGTGTTTAATTATTCTAGACGTTAAGGGGCGCAACGCCTACCCCTGTGAGGTCGTTGAGAACGTTCCACGCCACCTCTTGCCGCTCAACATCAAAGAAATGCTCATGCTTCATTTCCTCAAGTGGGCCGACCATTTTCTTGGGTTTTGACATATAGGAGCGACCACTGACGTACTCTCCATTTCCGTTTAAGACATCCACATAACGCTTTGCACCAAGGGCGACTGGCTGGTCAAGCCCCAGAGATGAGCCAAGGAGGGGCATGACCGTGGTAAAAATGAATTTCTGGAAACCAGTCGCATGTCGCCCTGCGTTCGTACTCAGGTTTGACCCAGGTGACACCGCAAACACTGCAATTTGGTCACTAAATTTCTGTCCCGCAGCGGCAGCCCACCAAGAAGAGAAGACCTTTGTGATCGCGTAGTACTGTGTGGCCTTAAACAACGCTGGTTTTTCGCCTCGTATAAACGCAACCATCGCATCATACAGATTATCACCAAACTCGACCGGGGTCCCTTTCACAAAATCATAGAACGTGAACCCCATCATCGCTGGCAGGTCATCGCGCGCTGCTTCGGAGCCAGCAATGACGACCCGCGCACCCTGCGACAGGATGCCCGCATTGAGTAGACAAACCGTTATGATGTGATGACCGATAATCGATGACGCAAACGAGGTTTCGAGACCATCGACGCTTTTTGTCATCACATCACCAGATAGCATACCCGCATTCAACAACAGCGCATCAATGGGATTGCCGCGCCTCACCAACTCATCACTTGCCGCTTGGGCAGATGCAATGCTAGCAACATTGACTTCAAGCGTTTCAAATGGATCAGAGCCGACGCGTCCAACGAGTGTGTTTTTTGCGGTCTCCGCTTTTTCAAGTGTACGGCAGGCCAGAATGACGCGCCCATAGCCTGCCTCGGCAAGTTGGGCGGCCGCTTCAAAGCCAAGACCTGAATTCGCTCCGGTGACGAGAACTGTCTTTTCTGCAAACTGATTCGATGATTTAGATATTGCCATGTGCATATTCCTTCCAATAATTCTTTATTTTTCATATCATTTAGTATGTAATTAGATTCTATACCGTTGAGTATAGAATTGTAATTGCAATTGTATACCAACTGTTATAGAATGTCAAGTGCATTTGCAAAAATTAGAAATAATTACAGTAGAAGGAGCGAGCTATGCGTGCTGGGCGACACAGATCATTTGATAAAGATGTTGCGTTAGAAAAAGCAATGCGGATTTATTGGAGAAATGGGTATACGAACACGTCCATTGAAGACATTACGCGGGAGATTGGCATCACCAAACCAAGTTTATACGCTGCGTTTGGCAACAAAGAGCAGCTTTTTATCGCTGCTGTGGAACAATATACCCAGCAATATCTTCGGCCAAACTTTGAACATCTCACACACCCCACTCAGCTACTGCACCAACGATTGCGTAATTGTTTGCGCTCAATTGCGCGCTTATTTTCACCACCGAATTCATCTGGCGGTTGTCTGCTTGCGCACAGCTTGTGTGAGTTTACAGCCGATGGCATGCCTGAAAAAGCAGCGCAGTTTCTCTCAGACCTGAATCAACAACAAGAACAGATGTTGGTTCATTTTTTTTCAGAGGAGAAGACAAAGGGCAACCTTAAGCACGAAAGCTCCCCACAGGTTGTGGCCCTTTTCTTCATGACCATCAGTGGTGGGATAGCGGCTTTGGCTCGCTGTGGCACGGAGCTTGACAAACTGGACGAAATGATCAATCACGCGGTCCAAACATCTTTCTAGTTCGACACCAAGCCATGTTTGATCATATTAGTCTCTCAAGAGTAAAATAGGGCATGAATTTCTATCAAATAGATGTATGATTGGAGTAGCCTGATGAAACAGATGGAAACGGAACGATTACTTTTACGCGAATTTCGCGAAACAGATTACGATGATATCTTCACCAATGTCTATGCGGACAAAGAGGTCTGGGGCATGTACAGCAGCATTGGGAGCAACCCAGAGGAAGTTCGGCGACGCTTTATGAATCGCTGCTATCAACCCAGCAATGCTGAATTTGGGTTTCGCGCCGCCGAGTTAAAAGAGAGCGGTAGCGTCATTGGGCAGGTCCATTTAGAGCCACATGTCCTTGACCCACGCAGTATTCCGGGGAATCCTGTATCTCCGTTTGGCACTATCGAAGTGGAGTTGGCCTTTGCCTTTGGGAAACCCTACTGGGGGAAGGGATTCGCCCATGAAGCCTGTTTGGCCATGATCGACTATGCGTTTAAGGACTTAAAGTTACCTCGCTTGGTGGGTGGAGCCATGGAGAATAATCACCGCTCACTCAGCCTCCACAAACGCTTGGGGTATGTGATTGCGCCCGACCCCACCGATCCTGAATTTATGAGTGCTGAGTTGGTCAACACCCTCCTTGATTGATGATGGCCGCTTGCCCATGTCTGCGAGACAATACCGAGCGGTTGCCAAGCTGACTGAGGCGATGGGGCAGGCGATTCTGTGCAGATATAGGAATAGCGATTTAATAACGTACCCATTTGGATCATACCCGCACGGGGTGTGCTCACTG
>JBCCFC010001329.1:0-3551 GCA_039029935.1 Chloroflexota bacterium | reverse complement strand
TTAAGACAGACAAATTTTCTGGCATAATTTTATAAATTGGGCGTAACAAATTGCGAAATAATGACTCTTAACATATTGATACACCGATTGAAACAGAATGAAACTCTCAACACACCGAGTCCTTGCTATCCTGTAATTAGTTAGGCTTAACTGATTACAATCAAACCATTAATCATAGTAAGGAGGCTGAGTCCTATGTATAAAGGGAATGAAGGGTCCAACGCCGAAGGGTCCAGCACCACAGGTCATGGCGGATAAGTAGTTAGAGATGTGTGCCGGCACACTTCACACTAAACCTGAGCTTTATACAATAGGATATCATTGTCAAATCGTTTGTCATATCAACATGGAGTCTAATTGCTTTAAATATATTTGAACACTCTTTTGTGTCTGTGTCTCAAGAAAAAAATGTGGTCTTTGACCATGTAAAGCCTGCCAATAAGTATGGTTAAGGAAGTGTCCAGTCGGGAATTGTGGTCTATTCACAATGCGACGACTGCCTTTTCCCAACCCACCGATTCCTAAGATATCATTGACATACCTATAGCCTACTGAGTTAGGCAGCAATCTGGCGAGGCGTTTTTTTGTTCTTTTATGGCGTGGCCGATTTTCCGAAGCCAAATAACGGGGAAGCATATAGCTTAACCACCCAATACGCTGCTTTTCTGTGGCATTAAGCCACCACCGAATTGCTTTACTCTTCACTGTCACTGACTGTATGGAATCAATTTCTGGGGTTAAAGCTGAACACCTTTTTGCAAAGCGTGTCGCAGTCTTTTGACTATAGCGTTTTTTGAGAGAGTAAATTGTAAAGCTAATTTCATCATCGGCTAGACCATCCTGATCATTGAGCTTCCACAACTTATAGGCATGTAATGCAAGTTTACAGCCTTTGTCACGAATTTTTGATGATCGTTCGATAGCGGATGTTGTTGCCCAATCGCGATGAATCTTGACTGCTCTTGCCTCTAATAGGGATTGACCACTACGTTTTCCAAGTGTGCTTAAGCAGATTAGATATTCTTCATCGAACTCATGCCAGTGATTTAACGAACTGTATACCACATTAAACCAATAAAACAACCATCGACCTTGCCATAATTGTTGCTCCTCAATGGGAACTGTCGTCTCTAACTGAACGAGGGCTTCTCGTGCCGATTCAACCGCCAGCAGTAATTTTTCACATAGTAAATGCACACCTGCAATCCGCAAATAGGTACGTGCGACCGCCAACGGTTCATCCAACGACTGCCATCTTTTGCCTGCCAGCGAAAAACACTGTATTGCATGCTCATAATCAGACTCAAAGAGGTACAAATCGCCCAAACATTCTGCAATCATGGCCTGTTCCGCAACATCCGGACATTCGTTCATGTAGAGTTTAGTGACATCAAGCAACGTGGGGCCAACAGACTCTAATAATGCCAAACGCTCCGTATGCGCGAGTACCATCGCCTGCACAGCCATCTCAGGCTCATATTCCATCGCCCATCGAACAGCCCTAACCACATCTGACCACTTTTGTTCAAGGTTTGGCGCGTTAGTTTCATTAGGGTCGATTAGTCCTGGATGATAAAGAATATGACGAATATGCAAAGCAGCATGGCGACGGGCGTAGGTATGAGATACATCATCGGCCACATTTTTGAGTATTTGATTGGCATAGGCATGGATAACATCATGAATATGATAGGTATTGCCTATGCGTGTCAGCAATGCAAAACGGGTTAAATGTAACAAGACTTTTCGTGTTTTGCGTGGTGACATACCCCAAATAGGCGCAAGATCATTTTGTTCAAAATGTTTGCGGGCGAAGTATCCCAACGCCATAAAACAGCGTTGCACCTCATGTGTCAATTGTTTGACAGAAAAATGATAGGAGAGAGACAGGCTATAATCGGTCATTTGCCCAAGGTCCAAGAGATCTAAATCCAACCTAACATCCCGTACTACCTCGAGCAATTCATCCAAGGTTGCACCCATATCTAACTGCGCTCCACACAGCCGTAATGCCAGTGGCAGCCCCCCTAGACGTGTCACCAATTCTCGCGATTTTGCTTCAATCTCTTCTCTGCTGCTGTCGGTTTCTTCAAATACATAATCAATCCACTGGTCTAAAAGCGTTATCCCCTCTTCACTGTCCAAATTTTGAACAGGAAGAATTTTCGCCTCTAGCTGATGGGCAATGTGTTGGTCGCGTGTTGTTATCAGTAGCCAATTGCGTAATGAATCTATGCGTAGTTCATGCAACGCTGACATCCCCCAGAGGTCATCGAGGATAATGAGGCAGTTTTTGTGTTGAAGTCGGGCATTTAATTCCATCACTCTTGATGGTAGAGGCCCTTCCCTTAATGATAAGTCAAGATGGGTTGCAATCCAGTCAATCGCGGTATCGACTGTATCTTCTGGGCGTAGTTGCCACCAGATGACACCATCTCGAAAACGATAAGCCAATTGCGCGGCTAATGACATCGCAAGCGTTGTCTTCCCGCTTCCCCCTTGTCCCCAGAGAACAAGACTGTGGTGGTTTTGTAGCAAACGGATTGCATCTGCTTCTAATCTTTTGCGCCTCACATAAGTACGTGGTAGTCGAGGGATGTGTGTTACTGGGTTTACATCTGGAATAACGGGGGCGTCTATTGTTTGTGGACTTACTTCTTCTTGATGAGATATATAGTGTTGAGATGGAGATGCACTATCCGACGATACTTCATCAGGCAGTGGCGTACCAAGTGATACCCATCGTTTCAGTAGTGCCTGATCTTCTCCAATCAACTGCAAACTATACAATTCGTCAATTGATAAATGATGGGCCGCCCTGAGCAGTTGTGATGCTTCTTCTTTGCTCAACTCCAATGCGCTCGCAACCTTGACAATCCCTTGCCACTGTTGAGGTCGTTTTGAGGCCCCATTCTCCCAACTGACAATGGTAGCTCTGGGCATATCCGACAATTTGGCTAGCCGACCAAAGGATAAATCTGCCCTTGCTCGGAAGTCTTCCAATAAATCTGCAAACTGTGTGATGCTGTTTGAGAGACTCATATCATCCTGACCAATATCAAATTAAATTTTGTGTGTGACGCCAAACAACCCTGATAGATATTCTTGAGATAAGTCAAGTTGAATACTGGATTTTCACTGACCTGAAGCTTGTTGAGAAAACACACGTGTAAACCGCTACTTCTATCAAATATAGAAATAGCGTTGGAATATTCCACACTCAATAAGCCTCTATTTTACTAAAAAAGTTCAAATGGAGGTAATTTGAGCATGAGCAAGCAAACTATTGTACGTTTTATGTTGGCATTGGCGTTGGTTTTTGCATTGGGTGGCGGCTTTGATGTTGCGGCGGATGCACTTGGGTTCTCTACTGGACCTGCTGTATATGCAGGGAGTCCAATCGGAACTGGCGGCGGATGTTGTTAAGATAACCAATTGAGCAGCTATAAATTTAACAATTTATTAGCTGTTCTTATCTGTCATTTCTTTGAGAATTGATGTTTATATATTTAGTATAGAAGACGTATATCTTCAAAGAAATGAGGTTCCTC
>JBCCFC010001328.1:0-3552 GCA_039029935.1 Chloroflexota bacterium | reverse complement strand
GTTTAGCCCTGGAAACATTTTCTGGATACATATGGATAACCAATATAATGCGAATTTTGGGGCGATTGATGGCGCATCGGACACTGTTGATTGGTATGTACAAGCGGGCAGTAGCCTTGCCCATCAAATCGCACGAAATGTGGGAATTCAGCCCATTGCCTGTAGCGGCTCAGAACCCAACCCTGATCCCGCGTTTCCTTGGAGCTACACACCTGACGGTCAAACATGCTCGCTTGCCAATGTAGACCCAGCAGGCTATTATGGTCTGGATGTCTATCATTTAGGCGGCTTGGGTATGATTGATGAGGGCGATTCGACACTGGCCGTCCTCAGCAACAATCCGGTTGCCACCGCGCCACATCGTGCCTTACCGCTCATGAGCTATATGTACCCTCGCTGGACATCGCCCTATACTTATTGCCAATTGCTGAATGTCTATGGTATCGTTTGCGATCTGTGTACAATTGAACCTCAATCGCCCCTCTGCCAAATTCGCCACACACAACCCACCTTTCGCGATCTGATGACACATAAGTTGGCCGCGCAATCTGTTTCCCCTCATACCCCCAATGTTTCTCCTCACATATTGGGTAGTGATGGTACAACGCAGGGGTTGGTCATTGTTGGGGGGACAATGAGTGATGGTGTAAGGCTGGGTGACGAATTTAATACCGCGCCAGACGTTGTGTTCCGAGACATCTACTGGCTAACCAACCCTGACTCTGCCTATCTGACAAAGGCAACTGCTCTGCGGCAGGACAACTTGCGTGCTGACTCAACTGCTGTCGCATATGAACTTGCGCTAATCGTGACAAACGAGTCTGGTGAGGAAAGGCAATTGGACTCACTTCCGCTCAATTTGCGTACTGTTGATGGTGGTTCAAGCTCGACAATGTTTTTCTTTGGTGCATTGTCATTTGTCGATAGCACAATTGACCAGAACAGCGAGGTACGATTGGAGATGCGACAAGTTCAAACTTCACCACTATTGAGTATGCCAATCGCTGTCCATGAATTGATGGGTACACCGCCAACAGTACAGTTTGAGTCGCTCATGAGTTCACAGGGGGCAATTCTCGATAGTACACCCATCTCATTGACCGCCGGTACGACGATTCGTTGGCTTGGACAGGATGAAGATGGTGATGCATTACGCTATACACTGCTCTATAGTCACGATGATGGGACTCACTGGACGCCACTCATGGCGGATTCTGCTCAAAGTCGCTACCAGATTGCAGAAACCGATCTGCTACCCAGCAGTGCGTCGGGCAAGCTACGTGTACTTGTGCATGATGGTGTCCATGTTGCCGAAGACGAAACGCCATCTATGTTTATGCGTGAGAACGCAAACCCTTCAGCGTTTGTGTTACTTTCGGGGCCTAGCGGCGAAATTGTTTCAGAAATACGGGCCAATGTAACCGAAGAGATTATTTTGCGTGGATTGGGCGTGGACATCGAAGATGGAACTTTACCCGACGAACAACTCGTTTGGAGTTCAACACGGGATGGTCACTTGGGAATTGGTCGCGAATTGGCTGTACGGTTGGATTCACTTGGGAATCACCTGATTTCACTTATTGTCACCGATAGCAACGGTAATCAAGGACACGCATCCATTACCGCCATCGTGGATAGCGGGGCGAGTACATCGACATCATCTGATAGCATATATTTACCGTTTGTTCAGAAATAAATGGTGAATGTCCAACGTCGTTCTTATTGTCATTCTTATTGTCAACTGTCAATTATGAATAAGCAATGTTGCATCATGAACGTTTTTCACATTGTTTCCATCATAAATCTTTTGCATAAAAGATGTATCACATCTATACAGACAAACCTTCAATATGCATTTTTAACAGGGCAATACACTCGACAATGGCGCTTTATCTTGCTTTTTACCTGTGTTCTGAGCCTATACCAACCCGCTTCGCTCAACGGACGAGCAGAGTTCTCAACTGCAGTCTCTGATGATAATCTAAATGCTATATCCATAACACCTACACCATTTGCAATTCTTGAAGCAGATAAGAATGCGTCTAGTGATACAAGTCAACCAATCTCCCCAACACCAACCATGCAACTAATCCTCTACCCCACACCACGCCCTACTACCCATTCACTCACTGATGCCCCCAATCCACAACCCACCAACCTGCAACCTTCACCTTCTTATTTTGACCCAAACCGGACATATACAATCCAAGCCAGGGATACACTCCTATCTGTCGCCATTGAAACCAGTTTGGAACTGGATACCCTATTTTGCCTGATGCCACCAGGGTTTACACCTGACAAACCGTTGGTGATCGGCGATACGTTAAGCTTACCATCTCCGGGTACCAACTGTCATAAAGTAGACGAAAACGAAACATTATCTTCTGTCGCTACGTTATACAACACAGAGCCTGGAATTATTTTGATGGAAACATGGAATCAAACGGCTTATCCATTCCTACGCACTTTTAATGAAAATCAAACTTACTTGCCTGCTGGCATTTATGTGCGTATTCCACCAAACACACTAAACAAAAATCAAGTCTGGGAAACAAATAGTGTTACATCCTTTCACGCACACAATGAAACAAGTAGTAAAAGCTCTTCTAAACAAGCGGATGCGGATGTATCGGGGTTAATGGCACTGCTACAGCAGCCTATTCAACCCCGCCCTTTTCTTGCCTATGGAATCTCTACTAATCAAACACAAAATCAATTTGGTCAGCCATCAGAGAAGAATGTCTCCCCGCCTGTGCCACCCAATTGGCCGTATGGTAGTGGAAATTTTTCTTGGCCCCTATATGGATGGCTGACACAAGATTTTCACAATGAACACCGTGCCATAGATATCGCTGCACCATTGGGAACACCCATCTCTGCCGCAGACCGCGGTGTTGTTATCCGCGCTGGGTGGAACAACCAAGGATATGGTTTTTTTGTTGTAATCGATCACAACATTGACTATGTCACATTATATGCACATCTCAGCGAAATTTGGGTTGCCGAAGGCGATATCATTGCGCAAGGTCAATTGTTGGGCGTTGTGGGTTCAACGGGAAATAGCACGGGACCCCATCTACACTTTGAAATTCGCGATTTTGGTCGCAGGGTCGATCCAATTGCGCTTCTCATGCGGTAGTGGTGATATTTTTTTGAATAAGCTGGGTGATTGATAATTGAGACTTCTTAATTGACAAATTAACCAGAAACATGATAAAGATTTACGCGTAACCTTTTCCATACAAAGGGCGTATGATTACTGTCTAGGCGTGTGCCATCTCCTTCCCTATTAAAGTAAGTAATTGTACCGGATAGCTAACCACAGTTTGTTGTTAAAGGAATCGTATATGTAAGATTCAGATGGATAGCCCACCGTTATCACAATATTTCATAAAAAATATACCCTAATTACAAATTGTTTTTAATTTCGTAATTATTGTGTAATTTCCACCTATTCAACTCATTTACTTTTATAAGCAGTATCATCTTGTGTGAATTGGTAGGATGCTATTGCAGTGACTTTAGATAGTTAATTTTTGGTTGGATAGACAT
>JBCCFC010001327.1:0-3553 GCA_039029935.1 Chloroflexota bacterium | reverse complement strand
GGCAAATCAGTTTATCCATGAGTATGAAAAACTAGCAGCATCTTTGAGCCGCCGATATCGCCGCAGACTAAAAGTCACAATACAGACAGGTGAACAACGCAAAGATACGCGCTTTGAGGGCGATATTATCTTCTGTACAGTTGATCAATTTTTGATCAGCTATCTCACGATGCCCTACAGCTTACCCAATCGACTTGCCAACTTGAACGCGGGCGCATTTGTTGGTGCATATATTGTCTTTGACGAGTTTCATTTGCTTGACCCAAATTCAACCTTGCCAACGGTCCTACAGATCATCAATCAATTGCAAGAGGTTTCGCAAATCCTGCTAATGACAGCGACCTTTAGCAAAAAGATGATCAAACAGTTGGCAGAGATGACCAAGGCTGAGTGGCTACTGGTTTCGCCTGATGAAGCCAAGCAGATTGCTACCCTACAGGGGACACATCCACCAAAACAGAGATGCTGGTGTACTGCATCGGCTCCATTATCTGCGGATGCGGTTGTTCGTGAGCATCAAACACGCTCATTGGTTTTGTGTAATACTGTACAACGTGCGCAGGATATCTACCGCAATATCAAGACACTATGCGATGAGGATACGCGGAAAATTCATGTCTTGGTCCTGCATAGTCGCTTTTTGCAGAACGACCGAAAAGACATTGAGGATTTTCTCCGTGTCCAATTTGGCAGAGATGCAGAGGATCATCCTGAATATACAGAAAGTATTATTGCTGTGGCTACTCAAGCTATTGAGGTCGGTGTTGATATTACCTGTGAGACGTTGCACACTGAGCTTGCCCCCGCTAGTTCGCTAATTCAGCGGGCAGGGCGGTGTGCGCGCTATGCTGGTGAAGAAGGTAAAGTGATTGTCTATTCAGTAGAGACATACATGCCGTATGGAGCAGAGATTCCAGATAATCCCAATGAAGAAGCTTTGTGGGTTAAAGAGATGAAAGCGGCCTTTGCGTGGCTAACTGAGCACTCTGGTGAGGTCTTTGCCTTTGAGCAAGAGCAGGCTTTTGTGAATGCGGTGGCAACAGCCCGCGACCAAAGTGTGCTGGATGGCATCCAGGGTGGGCGAGTTACGCGTAAACACCGTGTGGAGCAAGTATTGCAAGGTGAGCGGCTGCATGATGACCAAAAATTGTTAATCCGCAATGCTGATAGTCGTCGCGTACTAATTCATGAACATCCTGATGAACTGTTAAAAAATCCGTTTTCTGCAACGGGGTTCAATCTGTCTCCAACCGTCTTACATGGCATGTTCAAGCGATGGATGGAACGTGAGTTGTGGGATGAACCAGAGTGGCGTGTCCAGTGGTTGAATGAGGATCAGGACAAATCCATAACCAAAGATGCGGCGGAGGCCAACCGGACAAGCTATATTTGGTGTCCCATGAATCATCGCAGTTTGCTGGATGGTGCGCGAGCGATTGTTGTTCACCCCATGCTGGCTGGCTATTTGAAAGATGAAGGGTTTATGGCAGATTTGGGAGAAACCGATTTTCGGTCTGAGTTACCAAATGATGCTGAGAGCAAGACATGGGAAGGCAGTTCTCTCAAAAAAGAAACCTATGAGGAACATATCCGGCTGGTCATTGAGGCACTCAAGCAGGTAGCGAAATACGAAATTGAGTACCCGGCATCTGTGCTGGAGAGAGCTGCCGGATGGAAAACAGGGAGTGTGATGCAGACGGCGTGGTTAACTTGTCTCTGCCACGATATTGGCAAATTGAGTAAAGGTTGGCAGGCATGGTCACACGCCTATCAAGCCAAGATTGGAGACCCCGCCCAGAGAGGTGAAGCACTGGCTCATACTGAATCTGAATGGGGCAACAAACTGCATGAGGATGCAGAAAGGGCTGTGCGTAAACAGCACCCAAGACCCAACCATGCGGGTGAAAGTGCCTATGCTGCGGCAGGGATTCTGGCCGCGAGTTTGGGGGAAGCGCAACTAGAACTGGCCCAAGCAGCAATGACGGCAATTATGCGTCACCATACACCTTTTGCTAGAGAGTGTGGTCGCTATACACTTGTGCCAGATGCGTTTGATCACATTGAAAATACGTTGCAATATTTGCCAATCGAGTTACAAACATCGGTTCAAATTGACCAGTTGATCAAGGAGGCAGCGAGTATACCAACTGAATTTGGAAGTTATATGGTGCTGCCTACCCAAAAATATGCATGGGCAGCTTATCTACTTTTGGTGCGGTCATTACGGCGTGCTGATCAGGAAGGGACAAAAAGGGGGAGTTTATAGCGTATTATGTATCAATCCGATTATTACATTGAAAAATCGAGCAACACCTTTGCCGATACTCTCGCAGCCTTTGGTTTGGCTTTTGTTTTGGATGAGATTGTAGCAGAAGGTGTTCAAATTGAAATTCGAGATGAGGGCAGCGTTTTCTGTATCCATTGTAGTCGCCCTATTTGTGAGGAGTGGGTGCAGGCATGTCAATTTTTTGTTGGCGCACCATTCTTGCTCACCTATGATAAGAACAGCAAGCAAAATGTTATCAAAGGGGCATGGGTTGAGAAAACACAGTTGCCCGAAGATGAAGAGTACGTTGTTGATTACGAGAAGAACAAAAAGCAAAATGAGGTGTACTTTGACTGGAGGAAAAAACTACCAGCCGAGGTGCGTAAACAGCTACTAGCCAATCCAGGCAATGCTGGTGGTCCTCCGCCCCCTCATTCCGAATGGGATTTGTTCCGAGCCATTAACCCTGCTTCGCTTCAGACTTATAATTACTTACTGGGTGAATGGTACAAAGGGCATAATGAGGCTCAACCCATTTTCGCGGAATTGCTAACCTGCATCTTGCACATGACCACAACCTACCCAAATGACTTAAAGGGTGTAAAGAAACGGTGGACAGACATATGTAAGGCTTATAACCTCAAAAAGAGTACGAATGCAACTGCACCACAGTTATTAAATCCATCTCAAGGCAAAGGAACAAATAAAAGTAAGACGCAGTGGTCTAGCGAAGGCCAGCGTAAAGAATTCTGGATTCTTGAATGGCTCAAGCTAGTGGGATTACGTTATGGCGGGATGACACGTACTGTTCAAGGGGCTAAGGATCGCAAGACCTATGTGCTTGTACCTAAACAACTTAGTTGGGCGATGCATAAAACCGTGATGCAAGCATTTCGAGGGACGATGATTGTCAGTTCAAGTGCGGTTAAGCTCGATATTTTAGCATCGTTGCGTTATACGAGAGTCTTGTTGATGCACTGTGAGGAAGCCCGTGTTCAAAATCCCTTGGCAAAGATTTTTGGAAAACGCCCTGGCGATCTTATCGGCGGCTTCCAAACAGCATTCTATAAAGATATGGGGCAGACCACTGCTATCATGAACATCTCATCAATTAATTTACCTTCGTGGGCTCGCATCAATCAACCTGAAGAGCTCAATCAATTTCTTGGTTCGCTTGATGAGCATTTGTCCATCATTCGAGAAATGAATGAAAAAAATGGCGACCAATATGAAATGCTCTGTCTATATCGTGATTTTCTGTCGAGCAATACACTTGACCCATTTTTT
>JBCCFC010001326.1:0-3557 GCA_039029935.1 Chloroflexota bacterium | reverse complement strand
GACTTTTTGCATGTCCTTATCGCTCGGCATAGACCCCAATCCAATGGCGTCGCCGAACGCTTTGTTCGCACCACCAAAGAGTGGCTCAAGGATAAGTCTTGGTCCGATGAACATGAGTTGGACGCGCTCTTGCAACAATTTCTGCTTGAGTCCAATGACCGCCCCCATCAAGGCCTTCCTACTCCTGGCCTTTCTCCCATTGAGTTTGCTCGACGCCTCTGACCTAAATTGTTCATCCTCTTTCTGACCATTACAAAATTCTAATGAAATGGGTGGGGACTCTGTGGCGTAGTGTTGTGCCAATTGCAGCAGAGCGGCTACACCAGAGGCATTATCCCATGCCCCTGGTGTGCCGTGCTTGGTATCGTAGTGCGCACAGATGATGATACGGCGGCTATCTTGTGGATTGGCGGTGCATTGATGAAGGCCAATCACATTGCTGGTTTCACCCTGTGACATCTCGCTGTTGATTGTCAGCCATGCCGACGAATGCTCATCGCCACGTCTCAGAATCTCTGCAAAAACATCCGCTGGCATGGTGGCAGAGGGGATATCTAAGCAATGGTCTTCCAGTAATAGGGGCGTGTAGCCCTCTGCCATGCTCACGGTGAGGACCGCTTTGGGGTGCTTTTCACGTAGGAGCAAACCAATCTTTTTGTCACGTTCTGGTAAATACACAGCATGATCGACCAAGGGCATAATCGGGTCTGTGGTCAGTTCACCACACATAAACAGAATGCGCTCGCTGATATAGGCTGGATCTGCCGCCTCTAATTCTTCAACCGTTCGGACGATGGCTAACTTTGCGCGAATATCACAGAATGGTGAAAAGGTATTGGCGGAAGCGATCCGCACAAAGCCTGCCACAGTGAGATTACATTCTTCGACTTTCCATGCTGGACAGGGATAGGTCTGGCGACGTACAGCGAGATTTGCATTGGTAAAGACCTGCTCAATATAATCGGCAGCAGCATGATTACCAGCAGTCCCGATCAAGCGGCAACCAATGGCACCAGCAAGATGTGAGAGATGTTGTTGAAGTTGCGTATCCATAGGTCTTACTCCTGTGATGCACGGTACTGCACCCCATATTCCCGCAGTGCGTTTTCGGCATTCCAACCTTGTTCATAGGCAAACGCCACCAACTGCCACAGATGCGCGCCCAAACGTTTCTCGGATAATTGTTCGGCCAACTCAGGAAATGATTGTGCAAATTCATGTACCAGAGCCTTGCGGTCCAGCAGCCCTGCCTTGGATGCTTTGGATTGTAGTTTACGCGCCTTTTCGAGTGCGGGCAAACGCGGTGGAATACCATCAAACACACTGTTGACGACCTCACCCTTGGCCGCTTTTTCCTGCGCTTTGATGGCATCCCAGTTCATGTATATCTGATCAATGCCATCTACTTCCACTTGCGCAAAAACATGCGGGTGCCGCCGAATGAGCTTGGTGACAATGCCGCGTACTGCATCCGCCATTTGAAAGCGTTGCCCTTCGCTGGCAATTTGCACCATCAGTGTTGCAGACATCAACAGATCACCCAATTCCTCCGCAATGTGAAGGCCATTATCAGTGTCTCCATTCAGATCATAATCAATCGCTTCCAACACCTCCATACACTCTTCCAATAAATCTTCGCGAAGGCTTGCCAACGTCTGTTTGCGGTCCCAAGGACATCCCTCTGGAGAGCGGAGATGCGCAATCAGTTCTTGGAGTGCAGAAAAACTGCCGTACTCCTCGACGGGTGGGATGTGGAGGTGTGTGGGTGCGTGGGGTGTGATTGTGTGGTTGGTGAGCGATGATAGTGCAAGTGTTGATGATGGGTCTGGGAGGGATATGAGTGTCACATCATGGGTGGTTGGATAGGCTAGATTGAGCGATGCGATTGGCGTCGTATAGTTGAGTAGTAACACAGGAATGTTGATATCCCATTGCGGATAGTGTTGGCTGGCGACGGTTTGTGCGTCTAAGATTTGGATACCCTGTGTGATATCAAAATTAACAGCTTGTAGTAGTTGGTCTAGATTTGTGATGGTATTCATAGTTATTGATTTAATCCAAAGTTGTCGTTTCGTTTTTTTGCCTTTACTTGGTGCGTTTTCGCAGACGTCTATTCATCAATTTTTTATGGATGCACCTCAATTGTTCTATATCTGCGATATCTATCCCTAACCCTGTCTGCAGAATCAACGCGTCTGTTTTATTGACCAAATCATGATGTGAAATTCCCGACCGAATCATTTGATCAATTGTCTCAAACTGCTCATCACAAACATGTACCAGCGGAACTGGCAGTTGCTCAATTTCACTGGGAACCAATTCCAATACGCCACCTCCATAATGCCGCCCCAATAATTCGGCAAAAAGAAATGTGAATGAGTTTAGAAAAGAGGCAACCATATTTTTAGCTTGACCTTGGTAGGCAGGGTGTAATTTAATGCGATAGGCTGTGTCGGTTGAATGTGCGCCAAGCTGATTAAGCACCAAGCGTGGGTAGTGATGGGCGCGCTTAAGCAGAGATATTTCCGATACCCACACATAGGGAACCACATACCAGGGGTCTCGAATGCGGCATTTGTATCGTGTATGCAGTCCCTGTAGCTCACCAAGCCGTATATAGTCAGTCATTTCACCCGAAGCTAATGTTGTCGGGAATTGCAAAAAGTGAACTGATTTTCCTGACTGTGCATTGAACTCATGGTCACTCTGACGATAGCTGATACCTTGGATTAAGTCACTTTTTGCCAACATAGGTGTTGCCCATTGTTCAAGACGATAACGATGTAGTGTTGTGTCATCAACCACAAAAAATTTATTTGCCCCTGTCACAATACCAATATCAACATCAGCAATCTCATCAAAACGCCGAACTTTTGGATGTTGCCAAATGTGTTCGAGTAAACTTAATTCCTTGTCCGACAGCAATGCCTTCATCCACTGTCCCTCCCATTGCGTGTACAGACGGGAGAATGAACCATTCATCAGTTGAACCTGTTGCAGACTGTCGATATTCTCGACATCATAAATATGTAGATTGATAGGCTCAATGGCTTGCTCATCATGAAGAAAACTTGCTTGGTGTTTGCCGGGGCTTGTGTGCAAGGGCTGAACAGACCGCGTAGATCGCTTTTCGGCCAATAATAAAACAACGCCTTGTAATGTTTTAGAAAAGACGATTTCACGTAGATGGATGATGTGAATCCGTTCCATCTCTTGTTCAAGCCACAGACGCAGCCCCTTTGCATGGTCAATGTAGAGCAACTCGGCAGGGACTACCATTGCGAGTCGCCCGCCAGGTAAAAGATGTGAGATGCTGGCAATGACAAAGGGAACCCATGCATTGGTTCTTTTTGTAAAGCGTATATGTGCGTGTTGAAAAATTTGCTGTGCTTTTTCGCGCTGCTCAGTATCAAAATATTGATAGCGAATATAAGGTCGATTTTCTCGACTGGATATTGACCCAAAAAGAGGCTCAATGGGATGCAGTTGTTGGCAATCCACCTTATATTCGCTATCAATATTTTGATACTGAGCAGCGCGAAAAAGCACAGCAAATT
>JBCCFC010001325.1:0-3566 GCA_039029935.1 Chloroflexota bacterium | reverse complement strand
TATATAATGACATAAGATTTATTATTTTAGCCTTTCTGAATGAAATTATCATCAAAAAGGAAAAATCATGGTTGATTCACTGAAAATAGACAACTAGGGAATTTATAAAAATACATAGTATAATCTATCATTTCTATTCCTTACTTGAACAAACACTCACTGAATTCAAACTGTAAACAACGGAGCTATAACAAATCCTATGGCTTTCAAAGACATCTATCACAAAACTGTCATCGATGCATTAGATAAAGATGACTGGACAATCACACATGATCCATTCCGTATTGGTGTTGGGAAAACACGTGTGGAGATGGACTTGGGTGCCGAAAGATTGATTAGCGCAGAAAAAGGAATACGAAAGATTGTCGTTGAGATTAAAAGTTTTATTGGACGTTCACCTGTAAAAGACATGCAGCAAGCACTAGGGCAATATAAAATGTATGAACACGTATTGCTAGAAGAAAATATTGAAAGGGAGCTATATGTTGCTGTACCGCTGCGCGCTTATGAGACAGTATTCCAAGATGATTTAGGACAAATTTTACTCAAAAATAATTTGTTACGATTGCTTGTTTTTGATGAAAATCGAAAGGTAGTTGTGGAATGGATACCAAACTAAACTATTCAGAAATTATTAAAAGTTTGTTACAAGCATATTCAGATCACTTTAAAGAAGATGGCGAATCACCATTAAAGCCTATCTTTGACGACATTCGTCATAGATATTTACTTCTCTATATTTATTGGAATGACCAGAAATATATCCACCAGACACCCATCCATATTGATATTATCAACAATAAAATCTGGATTCAATATGATAATACGGAAGAAGGAATCGCTACCGATTTATTAGAAGCAGGTGTTCCAGCAGAAGAAATTGTGTTAGGATTTTATCCTGACTATGTGCGTCAACATACTGAATTCGCTGTCGCCTAACATGCCAATAAACTACATCAACAAACTCCGTCTCTTCCAACGAGACGCTCGCCTCTTTCTACTGGTCATGAGCATCACCAACTTTGCCCACATTGGCATGTACATCATGATTTTCAATCTCTATCTGCTTCGTCTCGGCTATGATATTGCGTTTATCGGCCTCATCAACGGCACTGCACAACTGGCGATGGCGTTGTTTAGCATTCCCGCAGGTCTGCTAGGGAGACGCTTCACCAATCGACGTATGCTGCTGGTTGGCGTTGGGATGGCCTTTGTTGGGTTTGGTGCATTGCCATTGGCGGAAGTGTTTTCAGAAACAGATCGACCTACATCGATGATGTCAGCATGGCTGATGATCGCAAATGCGTTAGGATGGCTGGGGGCGGCCAGCTTTGCGGTCAACATGAACCCTTATTTGATGAGTATCACTGATGCTGGAGAGCGTCAACATGTCTTCTCGGTACGTCATGCTATCATGCCTTTGGCCGGGTTTGGCGGCACGTTATTCGCAGGATTTCTGCCAGGGGTCTTTGCAAATACACTCAATGTGTCCATCGACGGACCCATCCCCTACCGCTACGTACTCTTCCTTGCTGCCAGTTTACTTATCCCGGCATGGTTTGTCTTGAAGACCACGCACCCACAGATTGAGGAGGGCCAATCCTCACAAAATGCAACCAAGGCAGACACCCAAACAGACACCCAATCTACAAAGATGCCGACGGGCGTCATGGTCTTTATGGCGACGGTGGTGCTGCTACAGATCGCTGGATATAACTCTGCACAGACCTTTTTCAATGTTTATTTGGATGATGGTCTACGTTTGCCAACAGCCACTATCGGTATGTTGGTGTCAACCGCACAACTGCTGGGTGTGCCAATGGCGTTGCTCGCCCCCTTTCTCGTCACCCGATGGGGCAGTCGAAATGCCATTACACTCGGCATCTTGGGCATGGCAATCGCCTTGATACCGCTGGCGTGGATTCCGCACTGGCGTGCAGCCGGGGTTGGCTATATGGGGGTGATTGCGCTCTTCGCCTTCACATCCCCTATATTTGCCATCTACCAACAAGAGAGTGTTCCCATTGCGTGGCGGTCAACCCTGTCTGGCGCCATTCTGATGACGACAGGGCTGGGCAGAGCAGGGATTGCACTGAGCGGTGGCTATCTCATCAGCAATTTTGGCTATTCAACGTTTTTTACGCTAGGGGCAATCTTGGCGACCGTTGGGGGATTGCTCTTTTGGGGACACAGACAGCATTCACCATTGCATAACCACACGTAGTTCATGCGATATCACGACTATCCACGGTTGGACACCAAAACCGTTCAATATAGCCAATCACCAACGCTGTCCCCTCCGCATGGCTTACATACGGTGGTTTGGCCGGATTATACATAGTATCGGTCAAATCATGCACCAGTGCAATCGGCACACCCCAACGCACCATCTGCTTGATGCCAAACGAACGATTAAGGATACACATGTTCGTGTGGACACCCATCAACAACACCTGCTGAATGTCATGCTTGACCAATAGATTGTAGATTTGGCGTCCATCATCCGAGATGGCATCAACGGCATGGTCAATGGCAATTGCTGGGTGCTGGCGCGACCACGCCTTATACCATGAAGTTTCACCTGTATCCGAACCGCCATCCGAATCATCAATCGGCAGTGGTGGCTCATCGCGCTCAAGCGGCTCTGGCGGGACAACCACAGGCGCATCCATTGCCCGTTGTCGCGCAGGTGTGTTCGCATAAAAGTCGAGCGTATCCGACGGCGCATGGATAATTAACACACCGTGCTCTCTCGCAATGTGTACCACATCATTCATGCGTCCGACCATCGCCTCTACACGTAGATTGGCCCCGTGACTCCAGTGTTTATCCCACATGTCACAGACGATGATGGCTGTTTGGGTTGGGCGGGCTTGAATGGGTTGGGTAATGGATTGCCAATAAGCGCATCCATTCGTGTCTTTGGTTAATTCTTGATATGTTTGGTTAAGTCTTAACATTGTGTTATTGATTCTAGAATTAATAAAAATTTAATCAAATCGGAAACTTATCAAACCGTTAGTCCTGCGAAAACAGGGGCTATCTTCACAACAAACGTGAACCGCACTATGGCTCAATCGTTTAATTAGATAGTCGTTTGACAATAGATTTGTGAATGTGTTACATTCATAACTTGAATAATTGCCACTTTTCGTATTGGCTTAATGCCGTTACTTCTAATTTCTATGTGCTTTAGGTCGGTCCAATCGCAAGTACCCACAGGTAAAGTTACATTAGACGATCTTGCTTTGACCACAGTTGTTTTCTGCGGGTTAGTCTAATACGGTGCCTGACTGTGTCAGTCGGGACTTGGTATTGGGTTCAGGCTGTTCTACTTCATCCAACTTAGGAGAAATGAATTACCCTACCTCCCTGGCTTTAGTTAGATAGTAATTTGACAAATCAATATTCATATTAGATAATATACCTATTTCGTATATTATCTAATATGAATATTGATTTTTCTGAGCATGTCAAAAACAAATTTGCTAAAACCATTTGAAACCATCCCGTATTGTACAATTGGTGGATTTAAGAAGGCTAGTGGTAGGGACAACGCTCACAGT
>JBCCFC010001324.1:0-3571 GCA_039029935.1 Chloroflexota bacterium | reverse complement strand
TTCTGATTTAACCCATCTCCATTCAATAATTTAACACCTAATATTCTCATTGATACTGACTCACCTACCTTAGCAGCCTTACGTAGCCATTGTATCCCTTTTATCGTGTTCTTTTTGAGACCATCACCGCTGAGAAGTCGCAGGCTTAGAAACCGCATCGCTAGACCATGACCTGTATTCGCAGCTTTCACTAGCCACTTTTCACCTTCTTTTGATTGTTCTTCTTGAAAGAAATGATTGGATAAGATTATCATTGAATGTACATCACCATCCGTCGCGGCATCAAGTAGCAACTTTTGCCCCTTTTCAACATTTTGCTGTAGACCATCGCCATTCAATAGACGCATTCCATAAATACGTACAGCGCGTTCATTTTGCTGTTCAATTGCCTTATGGAGGAGGGTTTCTCCCTCTTGACGCTGTATAACAGATGGATTTGTGCCATCAAGCAAGTGATTACTCAAAGAAATCATGGCTTCGACATCACCTGCATCCACCATAGTTCGGAGAATCTGTCTGCCCCATTCGATATCAGCATCAGAGTTATGCTTGTCGGTTAAATAATCGGCTAGTATCTTACCAGCCCCATTCTCGCCTGACTCCCAGAGATCATTCAATAACGTTCGCCCTTCATCAATATTTTTAGCAATACCTTGACCATGAATCAATCGCATTGCCAACATTACAGCAGAAATAATGGAGCCTTCTTCGGCTGATTGGCGTAATAATGCCCCACCTTCACCAACGTCTTGTGTAACTCCTTTTCCATTCAATAGACGATTAGCAAGCAAGAACTGCGCCATTTCATTCCCCTCGATTACAGCTTCTTGCAACAATTGTTCACCTTCTACACCGCATAACTCAGATTGACTTTTATCAAGCAAAAATTCTCCCAGATGGACTTTGGACTCAGTATCATCAAGGAGAATTGCTCTTTTCAGCCATTCCTGTCCTTTGACAATATCTTTTCTGACGCCACTCCCATTGAGTAGATTCAATCCCAACCGACGCGTAGCAGGTACATACTCAAGTTCCGCAGAGGATTGTAAAAGACGAGTCGCAAAATTAGGCAATAGGGATTTGGACGATGTTCTTTTAGATTTTTTATTTTTTGGCACATCAACCTTGCGGGCATGACGTACAACATTGTACATGAACTCGGCGTCCCTTTGTTCCACCAGATTATCAACAAGCTTGGCAGCAGCTTTTCGCAGGCGATCATCTCGTACAGTGGACGACTCGGTCCAAAATTGTAAAAAGGAGGCCACTGTACGTGCCGAAATGTCGTCAGTAGCGGTTGAGAGCCATGTAACCACCACCTCCAACGCACGGGCTAAGTCTCGTTTGCTACAATAACGGTCACGCACATACTCGGCAAATGCTTTCAATCCCAATTTTAATTGGCCACTCTCCAACCCCTCCAGTTGCGTATGAACTGGTTCTAACAGATGTCGCAACTCAGCGGAACTCAAATCAAGGTCCTGATGCTCCAGAAAGGATTGTAAGGTGTCCATATCCAATGATGAAACAGGTTCAAAGATTGTCAATAAATGCAACAGTTGTTGCAATGTATTGGTATTCCATGCCTCTGCTTGGCGTTGAAAAACACTATTCGACCCCTGTTGAATTTTCATCTGGCCTAAATTGTGTCGATATTCAGGAATCTGTTGAGCGACATCCTGTACAAATAAGGGCAAACCGCCACTTTTCTTCCAAACTTGTTGATTAAACGCTGCTGCTTCATCGCTTTCATCATCATCAATGCCAGTTAGCAATGAAATTTCGGACCGATCCAACCCTTTGAGCGTGATTTCTTTGGCATGGCGATTTTGCTTAATCCACCTAACGGCGTGTGAATTTCTGCGCGCAGTCAGTAATGCAGAGACACCATGTGGCAGATGCTCAGGCAAAAAATCAAGACTGGTTCCATCCGGGCTAATCTCGTCAAGCGCATCCATAATCAGCACAACGGGTCCATATTCTCTAGCAACTTTGTCAAGGGATAAATAGACTGTTCTGCGATATTGTTCCATATCAGGTCCAGCCGTTCTTGGTTTGAATTGCGTGGGTAGTGTAGGTGTATGCGGCACTGAGTAGTCTGGAAGCATGTAGGTGTCAGTGTTAAAATCAAACCCCTGTGGGTTCGCTCTTGATTTTTGTATGGGTGGGGCAGGTGGTCGGGGTTTTGTATGGGGTTGGAATGCTTGCTCATCCAACATAAGGTCCATATCATTGCGGTTCTCAGGCAGTACAACAGGCTCCAGTAAAAGCGTATTGGCTTGTGACACCAACGATTGTACGATTTCATGAGGGTGATTTGACTGTTTGCCAAAATGAAGCAGCACCCCCGGCAACCAAGGGGCAATTTTACGTACATCACCAGTTGCCGCACCAAAATAGTCGGTATTATGTTGCACAATGTTCTTTTGTGCAAGCTCAGTGGCTAATGCTGCACATAGGGCCGATTTCCCCAAGCCTTCATGACCAGTCAAGAGCAAATAATGCATTGATTCTGTTGTATTCGGCTGGAGTTCAGTCAGAATTTTCTCTAGCCACTCCTTTCGTGCTACAAAACGCCCATAGTGGTTCCTTCGTTCGCCATCGACCAACCGAATCAATCTCTGGATGTCTTCGACATCATTAACGGATGAGGATGCAATTAGCCCGCTCAATTTTTTGTGAATGGTTTCTTGATGTTTGCAGATAGGTGCAATCAAAGCCAGTAAGGTGGAATGAAGGTAGCGACGACGATCATAGCTTGGTTCGGCATAGGTATCATGGGTCACAGTGTTTCGGTCGCGACGAACCCAATAGAGCAGTTTTCGCACAGGATCGGAGATGCTTGATATATTCTCTGGCTGTGTATCCAGTTCTACTTGGGTCAACAATCCCAATTCCCGCATACAAGGAAATAAGGTGAAGCTTTTTTTATTTTTATTCAGCTTGTCCCAAGCTGGTCGGTCAACCAACCAAAGCAACGTTTTATGCCACTGTTCAATCGACTGTAGGAGGTCATCAACAGCCTTTGGCTCATCACCATTGCTATTGTCTACAGAAGCCTGGACGCGATACAGATTTTCAGAAACTTTTTGAACTTGGTTAAACGCAATATGCGTTTCAAAAGCAATCAGAAACCTATCGGCTAGCAGTAAGATCATATCCAGTCGGTCTTCAAACTTTTTATATTCTGTACTGCGGCTGATCTCGCCCATTATGTATCGACGAAAAAGTGTACTATTTTTTCTAAAAGCCCCATTTAGCGTTTTGTTTGATGTCATTGTATGTCGTCCACTCAATATTGAAGGTTTCTAATTAGGTAGTGTCTAATTAGTTCATATTTTACGATTCGAGTTCAATCAAAGCGATCAAAAGTTTACCTCAGACAAGTTTACCACAATCTATAAAACTTGTCACACTGCGCTCATTTTTGGGCGTTGGTCATGGTTCCGTCTAAAAGGTCTAACACAGGAGAGGGGCAGGTTCTTGCGGAGGCCGTTTTTTTGCGGGACGCGGAGGTAGGTCAACGTGCTCAAGGAGATAGTCAAAGAGGTTACGAGGGTCAGAACCAAAG
>JBCCFC010001323.1:0-3586 GCA_039029935.1 Chloroflexota bacterium | reverse complement strand
TTGAAGGGTTGAAAGGTGCAAATCCCATGAGGTTTTCCACCTTTCAACCCTTCAACCTTTCAACCCTCCTTACATAACGTTTCGATACGCATAAGTGCGGCGGTAGCCATAATCTGTGCTAAAGCTGCCAAATGCCTTCTTTGCCGCCATCGAGATTGGATAGCGCATCAATGAGCGGAATCCACGCCGTGCAATCTGTGTCGGGCTATAGGTCTTGCGACAGAGCCAGTCATAGGCCGAACGCATCTCGTCAACTGTCATATTTTTGGGAATAAATGTCAGATGAGCCGTGTCATAATATTTCCAAGGCATGTCTAGCAAACGTCCTTCACTCTCCACAACATCACGGAAAGGCGTGCCAGGGAATGGCGTTAAGATGGTTGTGCTGATGCTGTCTAAGTCGCTGGTACGGATAAAATCCCACATGGTTTGGAATGTTTCATGCGTGTCCTCGTCAAAACCCATCACAAACAGGCCAACAACGCCTACACCAGACTCACGAATAATTTTGATCGCTTCTTCGGCACCATGTGCCAGCCCCTTTGACTTGCCGCCCAATTCACTGCGATTATTTGGGTTGACACTCTCAAAGCCAATAAAGTGCTTATCCAGTTGTGCTGCTTTGCCCATCTCTAACAGTTCAGGGAATTTGGAAATACTCATCTCTGATTGACAGGTCCAACCCTGCAAATCCAATTTACTTAAAGCCGAAAAGAGGTCAGCACAGTAATCTGGGTCTGTATGGAAATTCAGACCAAAATTGTCGTCGGTGAGAAAGAAACGCTTGATGCCACGTCGTTCAATCTCATCCACAACCTCATCAATCGGACGCAGACGCATCCGCCGCCCGCTGACACGAATGGCGGTACAGAACGAGCAGTTGCGCGGACAGCCCCGTGTAATCTCCAGATAGGGCGTCCAGTAATGTTTATTTTCATCAACCATGTTAATCACACGATCCGAAATTGTGGCGATGCCATCCAGATTGGCCCACTCTTCATCAATATAGGTCGGCTTCAACCCCTTGATGCCATCTGCCGCAAAATCTTGAATCAACCGCTGCCATGTGAAATAGCCTTCGCCAATCATCGTGCTGTGCGCAAATTGTTGCACATGCTCTGGCAGCAATGTGGCATGAACACCCCCAACCACGACACCCGCCCCCTGTTTTCGTGCGCGGCGGGCGATACCCTCTGCGCCATCAATGGTAGTTGTCATCGCCGTAATGCCCACCAAATCACCTTCTTTGATGGTATCCAATGGCAAATCGTATAAATTCTCATCCCAAATTTCCACAGGGATTTCATCGGGAACAAGCGATGCTAGTCGCATCAATGTATAGGGTGAGCCTGGTGCTCGCCCCAGAACACGGCCATCTCGTTTTGGTCGAATCAGAACAATGCGTCGCATGATAACTCTTTATATATTGTAAAAGAAAAGGCTATGCACTCCATAGCCTGACAATAAATGATTGGTATTGGTTGTATCGTCATACAGGCATCCTATTTGTTGGATGAAACCAGCACCAAATGGTTAGTGAGCAGATAGTACCATAGTTAAATCGAAGGGGCAAGAATTAATATGAAAAATTTGATAAAAATTCGATTTTGGCTATCTAACACCCGAAAGTAGGCCTGCTATTTGAGCTTTGGGTAAGACCTTCGGAAGGTGTCCGCAAATGATTGGAGCGTGTTCAGACTTCTATGGACGCCTCCCGAAGGTCTGGCACTATGGCAATGGTGTTGCTGTTGCCCGCTGCCTGCTAGATGATGGAAACGTTGTGACATCCCCGAGGACAGCAACCTCTGTCAGACTATTCCATTGATTGTTGGTGTTGCCATGCCCAATAAAGCGTACATACTGCGCATGTACATCGCCTAGAGGAAATAACACCAATGCCAGCGTACCGCCACTGCTTTCTCCTTGATAAGCTACATCCCATGTCTTACCATCGACAGAGGTCTCGATAGTAAACGCAGCGACCCGGTTATCGCCCTGAAAAAAAGCGAGTTCAATTGCTGCTACGGGATAGACATTGCCTAGATTATACATGATCCAAGCCTGTGTCTCTTCAGTATTCTTGGCAGACCAGCGCGTTTCCAGCACTCGATCAACCGTATTCATGGGGCCGTTGCCATCATGATGACTGGCTGTCACCGACAAAATCGGTAAACGAAAAAGTGACTGGCGGTTAAGTGTCCGTTGTTTTGTTGTTTCATTAGAAGATGTAGGTAGTTTTGTGGGTGTCATCAGTGGTGACTGTGGTTGGGCTGACTGAATCGGTGTAGTGGATTTTGCCTCATGAGGAAACGGGCATGGTGCAGTTGGCTCAAACGCACGGCCCGCTCGCCCTGTTGTCTCGTTACCCACATTATCAATCATTTCATTGCCACAGAGTTCTTCCTGTATGGCAACCAAAATCTTGATACCGCCAGAGCGATTTTCTGTCAGTTCATTGTAATAGACAGCGTTATCGCGCCCATATTGAACACCATTTACACGATCCCCACCAAGCCGAATGCCTGCCCCAAGATTCCTCGTACTCTTGTTGTAGCGTACAATGTTCCCATTCCCACGCACATTCAAGCCCGCTGAATCGCCGTCCTGTTGCCCCGTACACGTGTTATGCTCAACAATATTGTCCGAAGCCCCCTCCTTAACCTCAATACACTCGCCCCCCTGCGTATCAATTGTATTATGATGAATCCAGTTACGACTGGAGTCATCTGGGTCAGCAGTCGGGTTGGTACCATCCGCCCATTGTTTGCTGGATGTGCCGATATAAATGCCCTCACCATTCTTCCCCGTTCCCCCTTGGACAAAATCATGGATGCCACAATCCATAATGTTGCTATGCGCGATCTCACTCTCTTGCACAAAGTAACGCAGCCGCAAACACTCGCCCCCTGCATGGCGAAGCGTCATCGAAAGCACACGCAGCCCTATAACCCCCTGTCTGATGCCTGTTCCTTGCACAAACAATAACTTCTCGCGTACCTGCTTTTGCCGATTTTTGGTCGCATAATGACCATCAATCGTAAATCCCTCTAGCACATGATAATCGTGATTGATGTCAACAACATGTGACCTACCTGCACCACGCACAATTGCCTCGACTGGCCCTGTAATTGTGATCGGTTCACCCTCTGTCCCATGTCGGACAGAATGAAAGTCCTGTCGATATTCACCCCGCGCAAGAACAATCCTATCCCCAGGCTGGGCTAGCCCCAGTGCTCTTTGAATAGTACGCAGTGGTTTTTGAGCGTTCAACCCCGTATGGATATTCCGTCCTGTTGGCGCGACATAATAGATTGTAGAATTTAGTGCTTGCTGTGCTGCTAATTGTTGTGTTGTAATAGGTTTGGTAGTGATGAGAAAAACAAGGTAGAAAGTGATTAGAATAGAAAGCCAATAGATGGTTGACTTGATATTCTTGATGGTATTCATAGCAGGAGGATAGCATATTGGTTTTGTGATGTTAAGTGTGAAATCTACAGATTCATCTATAATTGGCTATAAAAAAAACGAACGCCCTCAATACAGCATCCCCCGAGACTGCGTACTTGAAAGCGTTCTCCCTTAAAAT
>JBCCFC010001322.1:0-3586 GCA_039029935.1 Chloroflexota bacterium | reverse complement strand
GGAGGACTGCGTGTAATCAACCAAACCAGCATAGCCACCGTCTTTATAAACCGACTCAAAAACGGCTTGTAAATCCAAGATAGCGTCATCATCGTTATCTAATAATGGAACAGGAATTTGTGGTAGCTGTTCTTTCAATTTAATCGGCCATATATCAGTAAAAGGACGTTGCTTTGCACGGCTCAAGAAGATAAAGTAGGAGGCATCGGGTAGACTCTCCCACATGGGAACGCGATGACCTTTTCTCAACAAGTCGATCTCAAGCAAATGTGCAGAGCTATTCAATATGTTTGTTCGTTTTTCAATATATTCTTCATAAAACTTACCTGTTTTATTGATAGGCGACAAAATCTCAATCACTGTGACCAATTGACGTTCATTTGTATCTCGAATTTCCAATGTAATTTTAGGCGTTGGTACATTCATGACTGTTGCAAATCTTAATGGAGCGGCTAAACTCACTTGGGGTTCTATCTCCACACCAGAGTCTTTTTGCAATGACATTGTAGGTCGTTCTGTAACACCGACATCAGGTGCAATTTTTTTGTAGGAGATAACGATATCCTCCATTTGTTCCATAATAAAGTGTTTCATTGCAACTGCTGCATACCTTGGCTGAATTTTCGGTGTTAATTGACGAATAATTTCGATACTCATATGTGTATGGAAAGACGACCAGAGATCGCCTTCTAAATATGGGTCCATGCCAGGAAAAGGTGATGACATATCGCACCTCCAAAAATCAAAACAATTTTATATTACAAAGACTCAGCCAAACGCTGTTCTAGCCAAGTTGCCATTTTATCATTCATGGGTGGTTTCGTTGGCTTCGAGTAATCAATAGTATAGCGATATCCCAAAGAATAGACCGCGTCAAAAGCTGCTTGTAAATCAAGTATGGCATCTTCATCCTGATTTAACAATGGAATCGGAATAGTTGGTAGTTTCTCTGTAAGTTGAATCGGCCATACATCCGTAAATGGACGATGTTTTGCGCGACTCAAAAAAACAAAATACGATGCATCTGGCAACGCTTCAAACATTGGGACACGACGTCCATGTCGTAACAAGTCGATTTCAAGCAAATGAGCTGGACTTCTTAAAATTTGGGTCCGTTTTTGAACATAATCATCATACCCCATCTCTCTTTTATTAATAGGAGATAACAGTTCGATAACGGTAACTAATTCTTGCTCATCCGTATCTCGAATTTCGAGTATGATTTTTGGTAGAGAAACGGAAATAGCTGTTTCAAGTTGCAGCGGTGCATTTAAATTTGTCTGAGGGATTTCCTCTCTAATTGAGGGAATTGGAGAATCCGAATCTTGTTTTTCGACAATGCTGATATCTGAAACAATTTTTTGATAAAAAACAACTAATTCATCCATATCTTGCATTACAAATTGTTTCGCTGGTAATGTGACATATTTTGGCAAGATTTGTGATGACAACTGCCTAATGATTTCATGACTAAACTGGGTGTGAAAGGCAGACCAGAGTGTTCCTTCCAAATACGGATCCATGCCAGGAAAAGGTGATAACATATCAGACCTCCTTAAACATCAATATCCAGCACACTAGCTCTGCCCATCCTGCTGAGAGCTAATCTCACTTAATAACTCATCGGGTAAATTTTCCGCAATCCCATAAATGACGACGCCTTCGTTGCTAAAAAGTATCTCTAAAAGTCCTTGATCAGCCATTGCCGTCAGTTTATTCACACCATCGGGGTGTTGATGCCGCTCTAGCTGGCTGACATAGACCAGTGCAATATCCAGTTCATCAATCAACTGCACAGTACGACCGATGTCTGGCGTCTCCCAGAACTCACGGTGCAAGCCATCACGTGGGCCAAGCTGTTCACCATAGCGTTGCTCACCCTCATGCATACCGCGCAGCCCACTCAGTCCCGTAAAGCTGGCAACACGTGTACCACCAGCGCGGTAGTAATCCACCTGCGAACTCTCGACAATGACATGATTGCCCGGCACATTGTCTAGCAGCCAATCAATGGCTTCACGGTCATATTTCAACTCGATGGTGTGGCCGTTGTCGGGCCATGTATAGCTGCCCTCCAGCATGTAATCGAGTCCGTTGAGTGTGCCAATTTCTGGACGCCACCCGACCATACGCTGATCGACACGGGCGGCTGTGCCAAAGAAGAGATAGCTGAAACTGGCGATGAGCAGGGCGAGGAAAACGAGTGTCCATGCAACTGCGCGTGTACCTTGTGAAAGAATACGGTTAAATCGTGCCATGCGATTCTGTACGGTGCGGGGTGCTTTTGTAATACGCAGTCCGGCAAAACAGCGTGGCAGAGCAATGGCGATGGCAACCGCCCAAATGACCCACACTTGGCTAAAGAATTTAAAGAGCGTGTTCATGCGATACCAGTCGCCACCGCCCAGGAAGTCTTTGAGATAGATGGCCTGTGTACCGGCAAGCACAGCAAATCCGCAAACAGAGAGAATTAGTGCCAGTTGATTGCCCGCATCAGCGTCTCGCCCCCGCCGCCACAACAACAGGAAGCTAAACCCAGCCATGAGCAGACAGATAGCCATAATCGTGCGTCCCCAATAGAGTATGGCAATTGTCGCTATAAATAGTGCAGCGGGTAAAATCACGCCCAGCATGTAGCCCAGCGATGGTCGTTGCACCAAGATGGATTGCAGATAGACCAGTCGTGGCAATCGTTCAAAGTGGCGGAAGACAAGGCTAGTCCAGCGTTCGATGCCTGTGGGTTTGATTGCCTTTTCACCATCATAGCGAACCCCTGCCGGCCGTGAAGCCGTGATAAAGAGCCAGCTAATCAGGATAAAGACAAAGAATCCCCAGATGAGCAGCCACGTGCCTAACTCGTCTGGCTCTTTGACAAGGCCAATACCGCTTGCCCCAATATTGACAAAGCGATCAAAGAAGGGATAGTACAGGATGTAGGCGCCCGCCATATACAGAATCGACGCAACGAGGGTCATGAACCAGTTGATCTGTTCGTGGTGGCGATATTGGCTGACAATCAACGCCAGAACGCCTAGCCCAAAGTAGGTGGGCAATTCCCAAAGGTTGATGTTGGCTAATGTACCCAGCATCAATGAGAACGCAAACCATAGCAGGATGTTGCGCAACCTGTCTTTCAGATTATCTGTCAGCAGGGTGAAGAGCAGTCCCAAGAAGAGGGCCGCAAATGGAATCCCAATCATGTGAGGATGCAGGTCCGCAAACAGGAAACTCCAATACGGGAATTCGTTGATGGTATAGGGGATGACACGGCTTGGTCCCCAAAAATCATAGGGCGGTAATGGCTGACCATTGCCAATGGTCTGGTTAAAGCCATCGACAGAGCGCACGATGGTCTGTACAAAGGGGATTGAACTGTTAAAGGTTGATGTACTCTCGCGGATGACATTGCGCAGAACTTGTGCTGCCCCATCCAAGTTACCGATGATGACCGTGAATAGGGGGGCAAGCAACGCAATCAACACGCCACTGGACCAGTGTATACTAAAGATGGGTGCAGGTGATAAGGCTGGTATGCGCGTCGGTATTGGCTCTGGTTCTGGCTCGGACACTGGTTCCTCTTCCGCAG
>JBCCFC010001321.1:0-3598 GCA_039029935.1 Chloroflexota bacterium | reverse complement strand
GGGCATTCTCACACTGGCGAGAACGCCTAAATACGCCGGATTTCAGAGCCATTTCGATGATTTGCACCGAAGCGGCATTTTAACTGTCTACTGCGTCTTTTTTCCCAATTTTTCGGTTCTACCAGAGGTAGATTCTACTGCGTGTAATCTCTAATGCCTACTCCGCGGGTAATTATTTCTGTGGATTAGCCTAAACGATTGATCCACAAAACTCATCAAATAGGAGGCACACTATGCTGAATTATTATGCGATATCATCACACCAACAACATGCTGGGGACAATCTATCAAAAGAGTGGCCGAATATAATCGGCTAAGACAGGAACCAGCCATCGACATTGCGTTGGGTGATGACATCGCATAGCTACGACATGAAAACTGCAAAGCACCTGCCAAGCGTTTCTTTGCAGCGTCGGCACAATTATCAAATTGTGATTGATAATCGTGAGTAACTATATCAGCGATAGATGTTCAAAAGGAAAGAACTCAACAATGTCTGATTATCTTCAACTGAAGATGGTTGATGAACAATCAACCGAACAAACAACAAAGACTCAAGAAGAATTACAAGATCAACTCGCCAAAGTGGATGCCAAGCTGGCGGAAGAGTATGGCGGCTATGCAGGCTATACAACCGATGCGTCACCGTATCTGGTTGAAATCGTCGGTGAAGAGCCAGAAACGGAAGTTAAGCGTATGTTGACGCAGATGGTGAAGCCAGAGAGCAAGATACTTGATGTGGGCTGTGGTCCAGGTCGCTCGCTCTGTCAGTTTGCACCACAGGTGGCAGAGGCATGGGGCTATGACGAGGACGAGGCACTGTTGGCGTCGGCCCATCTGCGTGTCAAGGTAAATGGTCTGGAGAATGTAACGTTGATTCATGGGCAGATTGCCAATGAATCCGAGGTTGACCAACTGCCGGACAGCTATTTTGACATTGCCTTTTGCGAAAGTGGGCCAGGCATCAATGCGTTGGTGGCGCAGAAGCTCACCGATGACGCCATTTTTATCCAAGAAATTGGCGGCAACTACAGTTCTAGCCAGTTTCAAGAAATCATGGGACGGGTCCCGCTATCGTTTCTGGCCTATGGTGCGGGCAACAATGATCAAGTCTTGATTAGTGAAATGGCCGAGTTGGATTTTGTGCCATTTAGTGTCAAAAATTATTTTTACAATTGGTATTTTCATGATGCCGATCACCTAGAGCGGTATGTCATCAATGTTCCTTGGGAACTGGGTGACTGGCGCATGGGTGGTCCACTGCACTATGATCACGAACGTGATCGTGCTGCGTTAGAGCTATACGCACGCTATCACATGACGGACAAAGGCATCCGAATGCAACAGCATATCCGTGTCTTTGGTTGGCGTCGTGAGCAGTTCCACGCGTATCCTGTAGGGGTGTGATAGTGTAGGGGTGTGATAGTGTGATAGTGTAGGAGTGATGAGTGATGAGTGATGAGTGATGAGTGATGAGTGATGAGTGATGAGTGATGAGTGAACAGTTCACTATCACACTATGATACTGTTGCACTGCCTTACAAAGTCGTCAGACAACTCAAAACACGTCGGAAATCCAGCGATTTTGAGATTCGCAAATGCTGATCAATCAACAATATGCGATGTTCGAGCATGGATTTATATTACGAAATTCTGTATCTTACGGCCTCTTAAGGCAGTGCAACAGTATCATTTCTATGAGGCCAAAAATCAGCATCACACCAGAGTAAACGCTGGCCCTCATAGGGGTGACCTAATAGCCTCACTTTTTATGTTCAAGCTCTATTTGACCATTACACAAAAACGTGTTTGCCCGCCTCTAATGCTTGCTTGGCAAAGGGGTGATGCGTCCGCGCAGGTATGGCAATGACGATGGCCTCAATCGACGCATCTTCGAGAATGCTTTCATAGGAATCGGTGGTGGCGCAGTCATAGAGCTGGGTTGCCTTGGTGCGGACATGGGCATCAAGGTCTACGAGGCAGGCGAAATCAGCGTCGGGGATTTGGTAAAAGTTGCGGGCGAGGTTGGGTCCCCAGTAGCCATAGCCGATTTGCGCGAGTTTGATTGGTTGAGTCATTGTTGTTCCTTTGCGTGTTTGTATAATTTAATAGTGATGTGCATATTAAATTATAAGCGGTAAGTTTATGAACAACAGGACGAAGATGACGAAGATGTCGAGTCATTTATATATATCCCAATTGGTGAGGTAGTAAGAGGAAACCATACTGCTCTTCCTTCCCCTTCGCCATAACAAAAAGAGCCGCCCAAGTTGGACGGCTCTTTTTATAGTACTGTGGAAGATTGGTTCGTCAATTTTAGGTGGGGAGTGAGAGTGTAATTTAGTTGGGTCGAACATTTCCCTTGATATACACCGTTTGCTGGTTTTAGGAAAGAAACCCAACCTAAATGCTCGTAACTCTTTCCTCTTACTTTCTTATCCGTTAATAAAATTCCTTGTCTTCACTTTGAATTTGTTTTTATCTGCTTGAATCGTTATTTTTATGTCGTCTGTAGATACAGCAACCGTCGATTCGTAAATTAGGTCTCCCTTTGTCGGATATGGTTCAGAATATTCTCTAACTGTATAGATTTTCTCATTCCCTGGCACTCCAAAATTACCGTATTGTGACCAGAGGCCAGCACCGATTGGAACTGGGTTCCCCGAAAAATTATTCCACCAATAATTGCGGAAACCATCAACGGAAATCATAATTGTTTTTCCTGTTGGATTTAAGTATTGAATGAAATCATTGTCTGCTCCATGATTTATTTTAGGAATCATTGAGGTGACAGATATTCCACCAGATCTATATTTGGTTAATAAATCCATGAACTCAAAACTCATATAATAGTTACCGTTTTCTCCACTTGCACTTCCCCAAGAGTTTTTGAATGCAAACGCCCCCTTATCATTATCGTCTTTAGTATATCCACAAAATATAACACTATGCCATCCATCGTCTGCTTGCTTAAACCAGGATTTCAACTCCTGTTCGATATTGCTGTTACAATACCAATAATTTCCAGAAGTTATTTCATGCTTAAACCAGATATTTCCAAAACATTTATCAACAAGGTCTGGATCCGTACTTGGGTAATCAATAGATACCATTGCAACACCTTTGTTGTCTATAATACTTTTTAAAATACCAACGACATCGTCATTCGGACCATACTCATTGTAATCAATACTGATGTCGTTTTTTAAGTCGATCTTATGCTCGTTATATACGCTTTCAGCTTCAGGGCTTAATGACTTTCCCTTTATCTTTTCAAGGTTCTTATAGCAATATTCAGTAAGAAATGAAGGATAAGTATTATAGTTAGGATATGGAACCAAAACAGCCTCTTTCATTAACTTGTTGGCAAAGTATTTACTGCTGTGATGCTCCTTCCAGGCATGTAGATACGCTATCGTATTCGCAATGGAAAAACCTGTTAGACTGTTGTTTAGTAGTTTACTAGCTCCGCCTATGTGTGAATGATATACACAGGTACCTGTGTGGCCTTGATTAATGGCAGGTTCAGCCCAGAAATCGTAGGTATATTGAAAATCACTATGAAGATGATTACCCTGGAGGTAAACATTCATATAGT